>JAGHAW010000229.1 GCA_021161305.1 Sulfurimonas sp. | reverse complement strand
CTTCTTTTTAACTATAAATCTGATTTTAAATATTTTCAATTTTAAAATGTACACACTTAAAAAAGCCCCTATCTTTATCTTTCATGTAGCATTTGTAATAATTATTTTAGGTTCAGCAATCACTAGATATGTTGGATATGAGGGTACTATGCATATTCGTGAGGGTCAAAGTGCTTCTACTATGATAAGTTCAAATACATACTTTATGGTTGATGCTACTGTTGGAGATAAAACTGTTTCAACTTCAGAATCTATTTATCTTTCTAAAAGATTGAGTAACTCAATATCTTCTTCTTTAAGTGTTGATGGCAAAAGTGTAGCCGTAGAGTTATCGGAGTATATTCCCGATGCAATGGAGACAGCTATAGCCGATAAGAGTGGTAAAGCTATGGCTCAAATGATGGTTACCGGAACTGGGAAAGGTGAGCCTATTACTTTGGCAGAGGGTGAATCTTTTGAGAGTGAAAATTTTGTTTTGGATTTTGCTTCAGGTAAAAGTTTTGACAAGATGGTTATCTCACTGTTTGTTAAAGACGGTAAGTTTTTTATAAATCACAATATGCCACTATCTTTTTTAAAGATGGATGATAATACAAATGGAACCCTAGAAGCAAATGAAAATGAGCCGTTTACAACAAGAACTCTGTTTCGTACAGCCGGTGGTGGTTTTGTTCTTCGTCAGTTTCTTCCACGAGCTATAAAGAAAATAATATCAGATCCAAAAGCTTCACCACAACAGCCAAGTTATGATGCTTTTAGATTTAAAATCACTGTAGATGACAAGTCAAAAGATGTTCTTATTTATGGGCAAGTTGGCAGAATGGCAAAAGAGTATCATCATAGTGTGAATGGTGTTGATGTCTCTCTGTCCTATGGTTCAAAAATGCTTCAGCTTCCATTTGAAATTCATCTAAAAGAGTTTCAGCTAGATAGATACCCAGGTTCAATGAGTCCTGCATCTTATGCAAGCGAGGTGGTTTTAGTGGATAAAGAGAGGGGTGTTGAAATGCCGTATAGAATCTATATGAACCATATTTTACAACATCGTGGATTTAGATTTTTTCAAGCATCTTATGATCAGGATGAAAAGGGAACAATTTTATCTGTAAACAATGACCCTGGAACACTTCCTTCATATATCGGTTATTTCTTTTTAGCTTTAGGAATGTGTTTATCTCTATTTTCAAGAAAAAATAGATTTGCACAGTTATCGAAAAAAGCACAAAAAGCTTCTGAGGGTAAGGTTGTTGCTTTTTTAGTTAGTTTAGGTTTGCTTTTTAGTGTTGCACCATCCCATGCAGAGGATTTGAATCCAACTATAAAAACTATACTCTCTTTTGATAAAGCACATGCCAAGAAGTTTGGTGAATTGGTTATCCAAGACAGTGCCGGTAGAATGAAACCTATGGACACTCTAACTACAGAGATTTTAGCAAAAATTTACAGAGGTTCTCATATAAAAGTAGGGAATCATAAACTAAATTCAAATCAAGTTGTTTTAGGAATGATGGTTAGACCGGATGATTATAGAGATATAAAGATGATTCGAACAAAAGATAAAGATTTGAATAAACTGCTTGGTATAAGAGAAAATACTAAGTATGCTACATTCGCTCAATTTTTTGTGAATCCTGATAAAATGCAGGAATATAAGTTGTCCAAGGCAGTTGAAGAGGCTGTTAGAAAAAATCCAAAAAATAGAAATCTACTTGACAAGGCTGTTTTAAAAGCAGATGAAAAAGTAAATATTGCTTACGCTGTTTATACCGGTTCATTGATGAAAATTTGGCCAAAACCAAATGATTTAAATAATAAATGGTTTTCAACTATAGATGCACTTCAGTCATTTGATCCAGAAGATGGTGAAAGAGTAAGAAATATTGCTATTGAGTATTTTACAACTGTAGACAAAGCTTTAAAAAGTGGAGAGTGGAGTGATGCTGATAAAGCCATAGTTAAACTTGCAAAATATCAGAGATTTTACGGTTCAGAAGTTTATCCGAGTGAAAATAGAATTGCTGCAGAAGTTTTTTATAATCAGGCAAATATTTTTGAGACTTTATATCCTTTGTATCTCTTAGTTGGTCTGATTCTTTTAGTCTTTAGTTTTACTAAGATTGTAAGACCGGCTTTTAATATATCTCTGATCTCTAAAGTTAGTTTTACTTTATTGGTTCTTTTCTTTTTGGCTCACACTTTTGGTTTGGGACTTAGATGGTATATATCTGGTCACGCACCTTGGTCAAATGGTTATGAGTCCATGATATATATCGGTTGGGCAACTGCTTTGGCAGGTTTTATCTTCTCAAAACGCTCAACTATTACGATGGCTTCTACGGGTGTTATGACTGGTCTTATTCTCTTCGTGGCTCATCTAAATTGGATGGATCCACAAGTTACAAACCTTGTTCCTGTTCTTAACTCTTACTGGTTAAGTATTCATGTTGCTACGATTACAGCTAGTTACGGTTTTCTAGGACTTGGTGCGTTGCTTGGATTTATAACAATTTTACTTTTTGTTTTAAAAACTTCTAAAAATGATAAGCTGATTAGCCTCTCGATAAAAGAGTTAAATGCCATAAATGAGATGAGTCTGATGATAGGTTTGGTTCTGCTGACTATTGGAAATTTTCTTGGTGGTGTTTGGGCGAATGAATCTTGGGGTAGATACTGGGGTTGGGATCCAAAAGAGACTTGGGCACTTGTAACCATTATACTTTATGCTGTGGTAGTTCACTTAAGATTTATCAAGTCTATATATAGTGAATTTAATTTTAGTGTTATCTCTTTGATGTCATATACTTCTGTTATCATGACATATTTTGGAGTAAACTATTACCTTGCAGGACTTCACTCATACGCAAAAGGTGACCCTGTTCCAGTTCCTGATTTTGTGCCTGTTACTTACGCAATTTTGTTTTTGGTAATTGCACTTGCCTTTAGAAATAGAAAGTTAGCATAAAGGTTGGTATGTGGAGTTTAACTAGTTCCCAAGTTTCACTTGGGAATTCATACTGAGATATATACTCCCAAGTAAAACTTGGGAGCAAGAAAGGAATAGACTTGGAGTTCAAAGGTTTTTCTAAAAAAACTTTACCTTTTTTAAAAGCTATAAAAAAGAACAACAACAAAGAGTGGTTTGAAGCTCACAGAAGTGAGTATGAAGATTGTATACTTAATCCATCTCGTGCATTTGTAGAGGAGTTTGGAGAACACCTTCAAGCCCTTGAACCAACTATAAACTTCTCTCCAAAGATTAATAAATCACTTTTTAGAATCTACAGAGATACCAGACGAATGGGTGCTATAAAAGTCCCTCTAAAACATCGTATCGGTATTATATTTTGGCAGGGAAGCGGTAACAGAATGCAACATTCATCTTTTTACTTCCACTTCTCCCCAGATGAATTATTTGTGGCAGTTGGAGTTAGATGGTTTGAAAAACCTATGCTTGATGCTTACAGAGACTATATAAAAGATGATAAAAGACGAGCAAATCTGCAAGATATTTTAGATAAACTTATGGCTTGTGGATATAAAACCATAGAAAAAGGCTATAAAAGATATCCAAGAGGTTTCAGTGCTGATATGAGTGATGCAGAATTGAGTCTATATAAAGGCGTGGCAACTTATAAAATTTTAGAACCAAACCTTATAGAAGACGGAGATAAATTTATAGAGACACTATATAAAATATATGAAGAGATGCTACCACTACAACAGTTGGTTTATGAGATTAGTTTGAGGGTTAAAGAGGATTAGATGGCAAAAGAAGCGATAATTTTACTAAACATGGGTGGACCTAACAACCTTGAAGAGGTTGAGATGTTTTTAACCAATATGTTTAATGATAAAAATATTTTAACAATGAAAAGTAATTTGCTTAGAAAATTTATAGCTACCATGATTACTTTTACAAGAACAGAATCTTCTCAAGATATTTATAAACAGCTTGGTGGTAAATCTCCTCTTGTTGGGCATACAAAAAAACTTGTAGCAAAACTTCAAAAGAGAGTGGGGGATGATATTTTAGTTGATTTTGTGATGAGATATACTCCTCCATTTGCACCTGAGGTTATAGAGAGATTAAATAGAGAAAATGTTGATAAAATCTACCTGATTCCTCTCTACCCACAACAGTCCACAACTACAACAAAATCATCTTTAGAAGACTTTGAAGAGCATTATCACGATAGTGAAGGTAGTGCTATTTTAGTAGAGATAAAACATTTTTTTGAAAATTTTACTTATAACAGAGCATTGATTGAGAGTATAAAAGATAGAGTTGGTTCTGATAAATATCAGGATTTTGATATTATTTTTTCGGCTCATGGATTGCCTCAAAAGATAGTAGATGCTGGGGATGTTTATGAGAAGCATGTAACTCGTCATGTGGAGATACTAAAAGGAATGTTAAAAGATGAAAAGATGGATTTTCATGAGGTGCATTTAGCTTATCAGTCAAAAGTTGGTCCTATGGAGTGGTTAAAACCATCTTTAGAAGACAGACTAAAAACAGTTAAAAGTAGAGGAGTTATAATCTTTCCTATCGCTTTTACTATTGACAATTCTGAAACAGATTATGAGTTAGAGATAGAGTATAGAGAGATTGCAGAGGAGCTTGGTTTTAAAGAGTATAGAGTATGTAAATGCCCTAACGATAGTGAGCTTTTTGTGGATGCTTTAGTTGAGATATATGAGAAGATGAGATAAGTATGAAAGTTGTAATATTTGATATGGATGGAACGCTTTTGGATTCTAAAAAAGATATCACTATTTCCGTAAATTATATAAGAAAATTGCACTATAGTTTACCTCCATTGAGTGAAGAGTTTATAGTTGAAGCTATAAATATGGAGGTTAGAAATCTTCCATTTTTGTTTTATGGTACTGAGGTATATCAGGAGAAGGATAGAGATGTTTTTGAGATTCATTACGCTATGCAGTGTACTCAAAACCCATATCTTTATGATGGAGTTTTAGATACCCTCCAAAAACTTGTAGCATCTGGAATTAAGATGTCGGTAGCCACAAATGCACCGACTCCATTTGCTCTAAGAATGTTAGAACATTTAAAAGTTGCAGATATGTTTGATGTGATAATTGGGGCAGATAAAGTGAAAGTTTCAAAACCGAATCCAGAGATGATAGATAGAATCTTAAACTACTACAACTTTGACAAAAAAATTCATAAAGCTTGGGTAGTTGGAGATAGCTCAAAAGATATGCTTAGTGCTAAAAATGCAGGTATTGATTCAATGTTTGCAACTTGGGGATTCTCTCCAAATGGTAAATATGATAAGTTAATCCACATGCCAAAAGAGATACTAGATATAGTTTTATAAATATTTATGATAGAATAACTTTAAAT
>JAGHAW010000192.1 GCA_021161305.1 Sulfurimonas sp. | reverse complement strand
GTAACCTGTGCCGGCAGTCTCTGTCCATACGCGTTTTGGAGTATTAAAAATGAAACAGAATATCTTCCTTTAGAAAAGATAAGTGAACACGGCATAACAGTCGGTTTTTCCGGCTGTGCCAAAGGATGTGGCAGACACTACCACACTGACATTGGGCTTATAGGATTAAAAACAAACAACTTTGGAGATACTGAAGGAGGGGCTAGAATCTTTATGGGTGCAGTTCATACTGACGGTGTATCAATCGGTCGCATGATATTTTCTATGGTTCCACTTATTCATCTTCATGATACTCTCTCACTTATTATCACTATATATGAAAAAAGTGGATATAAAAACTTTGAAGAGTTTGCACACAATATCTTAAATAAATACTCTCGTGAATTTTTAGCTTTATGGTTTTTAGCCAACCTACAAACTTCACAAACTCTTGAACTAAAACCAGATAGCAATTTTGAATTAGGTACAAAAGAGAGTTTTGAGTATGAAAAAAATCTACTAAAAACAACTTTTCCTAAAGTAGATTTCTTGGAACCGATGGATGAGACTTTTTTCAACGCAGTCAGTGCTATAAGTAAAAAACTATGGACAGTTGATGGAGAAGACCCAACTTATAAACCGGCTATAAAGAGAACTAGCTTTCGTTAGTTCTTCTTTAAGCCTTAGTTTTAACTTAGCATATGAGTTATTTATGGCTAAGGACTTACTTTATGATATACTAAAAAATGATAAATATTTCAACCAATAAACAGCTTGATATTATCCTTACAAATACAAATAGAGCCTTGGCTGAAGTTGTAAAAAATGCATCACCAAAAGAGTTGGAAGTCATCTCTCAAAACAAAGATTTAAAGTCTATCATGAACTCTATACTAAAAGAGAGTGGACAAAGTTCTCAAGCAGATAAGACACTTTTAGAACTTGTAAAGAACAACCCTACACTTAAGAATCTTGGAAATGTATCCCAAACCGTAAAAGAGTTACTTAACACTCTAAAATTGGACAAAAATCCTCTTCCAATTGAAAAAGTATTAAAAAATTTTCTTTTAGATATTAAGCAGTTAAGTGAATCTGTTTTAAAACAGAAACTTGAAAACTCTGGAATTTTTTTAGAATCAAGACTAAAAAATGTACAGAACCCTCAACTAAAACTTAAATCAGCATTGAATTCACTTCTTAAAAATCTTGAAAATTCTAAGATATTCAATGCTAAATCACTAACTATTGAAATTAAAAATCTGCTAACGACTCCTATTTTGAGAAATGCTTCAAATGCTACACTTATACAAACACCAACTGATAGTTTAAAAGTACTGGAGCAACTTGCTAAAAACATTGACAATCTTATAAACAAACTGCAAGTTCACCTAAAAAACCCTGATTCCACAACAACAAAAGAGTTCTCCTCACAACTTGCAAAACTTGAACAACAAATAGAACCAAAACTTTTAACACCTGAGAACTTTAAACTATCTTTAATGCAGGAAATTCTACAACAGCTGACTACTCAGCTGGGGGAGAGTACAAAGACAGAATCAAAAGGTATCTTTGATATTTTAAGCAGAATTATTGATAGACTGAAAACCATCCAAAAGAGCAGTATAATTCCAAAGAATACACTAGAACAACTTATGGATAAAAAACTGCCTCAAGAGCTTCGTGGTGCTGTTGAGAATATAAAAACACTCATCCAAAAAGCTGACCCGATATTTTCCAAAGAAACAGCTTCAATTGTCAATAAACTAATCTCTCTAAATAGCCCTGAAAAATTATCCTCTCAACAAAATATAAAAGAGGTTATTTCAACTGATTTAAAAGCCATTTTGCTTAAAGCTAGTGATGAGATTTCTAAATCAACACATCCAAATCAAACTGAGATACTAAAACAGATAGATAAACTGGCTCTACAAATCGACTATCATCAACTTCTGTCTCATCTCTCAAATACTTCATCTATCTACCTACCATTTTCATGGGAGGAACTTGAAAATGGAAATCTCAATATAAAAAAAGATAAAGAAGATAAGTTTTACTGCAATATTGAGCTAAAACTAAAAAAGTATGGAAAGCTAACTCTCAAATTGGTTCTTTATGATAAAAATCAACTAAACCTGCATATATATTCCGATAATTCTGAGTTTAAAAATATTATTAAAGAGCATATAGGAACTCTTCGCTCAACACTTATTGATGCACAAATCACACCAAGAGAGATTCGATTTTTTGAAACTAAGAAAAGCGATTCTACTTCACCATATCAGGATATTTCTACTCCTATAGATATAGGTTTTGAGGTAAAAGTATGAAAAAAGCTGCTGCACTAAGATACAACACAGAAAAAGAAAATGCACCAAGAGTCGTAGCAAAGGGAAAGGGTCAAACTGCTCAAAACATCATAAAAATAGCAAAGTTACACAATCTTCCCATAAAAAAAGATGAAGACCTTATAGAACTTCTCTCAAAAGTAGAACTGGATAAAGAGGTGCCAGAAGCACTATACAAAGCTGTTGCAGAAATTTTTAGTTTTATCTATAAAGT
>JAGHAW010000062.1 GCA_021161305.1 Sulfurimonas sp. | reverse complement strand
ATGCCATATGTAGATAACAGATGGTTAGGTGGTATGCTTACTAACTTTCCAACTATTCAAAAATCAATCAGAAAACTTGATGTTATTACTGAGATGCAAGAAAATGGTCAAATCGATCTTTTAACTAAGAAAGAAGCTTTAATGCTTTTGAGAAAAAAAGATAAACTTTCTGCATATTTTGGTGGTATCCGTAATATGAAAAAACTTCCAGATATGCTTTTTGTTGTTGATGCAGTAAAAGAACATATCGCTGTTTTAGAAGCTAGATGTTTAAATATCCCAGTTATAGCTCCATTAGATACTAACTGTGATCCAGATTTAATCACTTACCCAATTCCTGGTAATGATGATGCTATCCGTTCGATTCAGCTTTTTTGTCGTGAAATGACTGCTGCAATTAATGAAGGTAAAGCATTAGCTGAAGCTCCTGTGGAAGAAGAAGTAGCTGAGGAAGAAGTTGCGACTGAAGCTGTTGAAGCAACTGAAGAAGCTCCAGCTAAAACAGAAGAGGCATAGTCATGGCAGTTACAGCAGCAATGGTTAAAGAGTTGCGTGGTACAACTGGTGCACCTATGATGGATTGTAAAAAAGTTTTAGTTGAAGCTGATGGAGATATCGCAAAAGCGACTGAACTTTTAAAAGAGCGTGGTATTGCAAAAGCTGCTAAAAAAGCAGATAGAATTGCGGCGGAAGGTCTTGTTGGGTTTAAAATTGCAGATGATTTCTCTAAAGCTACAGTAGTTGAGATTAACTCTGAAACTGATTTTGTTGCTCAAAATGAAGGTTTTCAGAACTTAGTTTTAAAAACTACAGAAGAAGTTTATACTAATTCTCCTGCCGATGTTGAAGCTTTAAATGCTTCTTCATTTGGTTCATACTTTACTGAAACTGTTACAAAAATTGGTGAAAAGATCGAAGTTCGTCGTTTTAATACGATGAATGCAGAAGATGAAACTGTAGCTATTAATGGCTATATTCACTCTAACAACCGTATTGCAGTTATTATCTCTGCAAAATGTGATAGTGTAAAAACTGCCGAAGGTATCAGACCACTTCTTAAAAATATAGCTATGCATGCATCTGCTATGAAACCAACTACGCTTAGCTATAAAGATTTTGATGCTGCGTATGTTGAGGGTGAGACTAAAGGTAGAATTGAAGCTCTTAAAAAAGAAAATATTGAACTAGCTCGTTTGAAAAAAACAGAGAAAAATGTTCCATCATTTATCTCTATGATGCAACTAACTGATGAAGTTATGGCTCAAGCTGAAACTGACATCAAAGAGGCTCTAAAAGCTCAAAACAAACCAGAGAAAATCTGGGATAAAATTATTCCTGGTCAATTGGCTCGTTTTGTACTTGACAACACAATGTTAGATCAAGAACTAGCTCTATTAGATCAAAAATATGTAATGGATGACAAGTTAACTGTAGCACAGGCTGTTGAAGCTGAAGCTAAGAAACTTGGTGGTTCTGTTGAAATTACAGATTTTGTTCGCCTTGAAGTTGGTGAAGGAATTGAGAAAAAAGTAGATGACTTCGCTGCAGAAGTTGCTTCTCAAATGAGTTAAGCGTCTAGCTTATCTTTTTTGCATAACCTCAAAACCTAGATTCCGGACTTGATCCGGAATCTAGGTTATGCAAAAAGTCCATTATATTTTAAGGTATTTTACTTCTCTTAAGAAAATCTAAATTTTATTATTACTACAATGTGAACTTAAAAAATTATTTTACCCAAAAATTAAATAGGAGAAAAGAAAATGATTTTTAATTATCATCCAAAACTTGTAGAGCATATGATAGATCAAACACCAAAAGCAATTCTTGGTTTGATTGTTGTTTCTTCTATCTATATTTGGATTTATTCAGGTTATATTCCTTTGTCCTATTTATTGATTTGGATTTTTCTTCAGATTTTGTTTATAGTTTTTAGATTTGTTAATGCCAAAGTTTTAGCAGAATGTGTTAGAGATGGTAGTAGAGAAAAAATACGGCGTCATGTTGTATATTTTTTTATATCAATAGTCTGTTCAGCTTTTATCTGGACAGGTGCTACGATTTTAGGTCTGAATTTCGCTCCATCTCCTTATGAACTTGTTTCGTTAATTATGATAATCGGGCTTCTTACGGGAAGTGTTTTATCGTTGGTTCCTATATTTTATATCTATATTATTTACTTTTTTTTGATGATAACTCCACAGCTTGCTATTATGATTCTTTGTGGTGAACATATACATATATCAGTAGTATTTTTGACGATTTTTTATATTCCACTTATTGTTTTACTATCGAAAACTATTTATAAGAATTATCTAAATACCATAGAGAGTAATGATTCACTTGAAAATAATGTTTGTAAACTCCATCAACTATCTATAACGGATAGTTTGACTAAAGTTTATAATAGACGCCATTTTTTTGAGGTATCTCAAGATCTGATTGTTATATCGCAACGAGAGGATAAAATAGTTTCGTTTCTTATGATAGATATTGATTACTTTAAAAATATAAATGATACTTATGGGCATCAAGCTGGGGATGAGATACTTATTTCTCTCTCTCAAGAGATAAAAAATATAGTCAGAGAGAGTGATGTTTTTGCTCGTATAGGTGGTGAAGAGTTTGCTCTCTTACTTTTAAACACCTCTTTAGAAGGTGCAAAAACAATTGCTGGAAAAATACGCACTATTATAGAGAAGAAACATTTTCTTTATGAAAAAAAACATATTAAGATGACAGTAAGTATCGGTGTGTCTGCTTTAAGTGAGTCTATTACCACACTGGAGAATCTCTATCAAAAAGCAGATACACAGCTTTACAGTGCTAAAAAATATGGAAGAAATAGAGTTTGTTAGCACTAAAAACTTGCCTTTAGTTACATACGCTATAATCTATTTATGAATTTACTGTCAGCCAAAAATATATCACATGCTTTTGATTATAAACTTTTTTCAAATGTT
>JAGHAW010000265.1 GCA_021161305.1 Sulfurimonas sp. | reverse complement strand
TTTTAAGTGTTTCAAAAGTTCCAAAGTGATTAAGCAGTTTTTTTATTTTTGGAGTGGATATGCCTTGTAATGTTAGTAATTTACTCTCTTTATCTAGCTTTAATTTAGTTTTTTTATGGAAGTTAATTGCACTTCTATGAGTTTCATCTCTGAGGTTTTGTGTCCATTGAAGTCTTTTGTCACTTGGCTTGAGAGAAAAACTTTCATTTATCGTATGAATTATGTCATTTGCCTTGCCTTTTGCACGGTGAGATTTAGCATCTATTTTCTCTTTGGATATGGCTATAACATCTATGAAAACACCACAAGATTCTAAAATCTCTAGGGCGAGTTTGAGAAGCGTAGTTCCACCATCAATTATCCATAAATCCGGAGGAGAATTTTTAGAGAAGCTTTCAACTCTTCTGGTTAAAGTCTCTCTCATCTGTGCATATTCATCTTTTGCTTTTAAATGGTAGGTTCTATAGTTTTTTTTATCAAATTTTCCATTTTCATAAACAACCATCGCCCCAACAGTAGCAACTCCCGCCATATGAGAATTGTCAAAAATTTCAACTCTATTTGGCAGGCGTTGTAAAGATAGTAGTTCTTTTAGTTCATTTAAAAGTTTAATAGAGTCTGTTGAGATGTCTTTTTTTAGAAGTTCATTGGCATTTAAAAGAGCTAAATCTATAAGATGTTTTTTATCTCCTCTTTGCGGTTGGATGATATGAGCCTTTTTTCCAAAAACTGAACTTAAATGTTCTCGTATAATTTCTATCTCATTAAATTCAGATGCTACTAAGATGGGAGCAATTATTGGTGGTTTTTCTTTAGCGTAAAAATCTAATAAAACTCGTTGATATATTTCATCCTCATCATAACCTTCGTTTAGTTGTATGAAGTCGTGAGAGGAGGAGATGATTTTTCCATTTCGCATAAAGATTCTAACTACTACAGCACGATTTTGGCTATTTGTCACGGCAAAAATATCGTAGTTATTATCACTTGCAAAATCAATCTCACTCTTAATCTCTGAACGGCTGATTTTCTCGATACGGTCTCTAATCTCACCTGCCTCTTCAAATCTCATCTGCTCGGCGTAAAAAAGCATTTTTTCTTCAAGTTTACTTATGAGAAGTTTTTTATTTTCTATAAGTTGCAGTGCTAAATCCAACTCTTTTTTATATGTGGCAGGAGGAATATTCAGTTCACAAGGACCTAAGCACTTCTCTATTTGGTGGTAAAGGCAGAGTCTTTTAGAGTTTAGGCTTCCCTTTTTTTGAATAAGTTTACAAAGTTCATAGATAGAGTTTAGAATCTCTCTAGCACCGACAGAATAGGGACCAAAGTAGGTAATATCAGCATTTTTAATGATTTTTCTGGTTATCTCAGGTCGTGGATATTTTGAAGAGTTGTCTATGTAAATATATGGATATGTTTTATCATCACGAAGTAGAATATTGTACTTTGGATTTAGTTGTTTGATAAGTGAATTTTCTAGAATCAGTGCATCGTGTTCAGAGTTCACTACTATGTAGTTTAGAGAAATTGTCTGATCTATCATCTTGGTTATTCTAAGAGAGAGGTTTGTATTTGCTTTTAGTGTTGGTGTGAAGTTGAAGTAGCTTTTTACACGGTTGGATAGATTTTTAGCTTTTCCAATGTAGAGCAGATGTCCATCTTTGTCAAAATACTGATAAATTCCTGAAGCATGTGGAAGTTGTTTTATTGTCTGTTCAAGAGTCATTTTTAGCTTTTATAATGTTCTGTATGCTTTTAACAAGTTGATTTAGCTTTTCATCTTTGATTTTTATATCAAAATCTCCTGATGCTCTCTCTTTGTATCTTAACTCTTTTCTTAGAGTTGTTTTGGTCTGTTTTGTTGGCGTATGTGTTACAAAAACTCTTATGTCTTCTACTAAAGTTTCACTACATTCTTCTGGCATGTGGAAATTTAAAGCACTTTTAATATTTTGTATATTATTATCAAACTCTTGTTTGGCAGCTGGATGATTTAGAATGAAAAATAGTGTATTGTTTTTAATATATGCAAATTTTATCATTTTCTGCAAGGCAGGTGTAAATATTGATTGTATTTTTTTAATACAGCTATATTTAGATAACTTAGAAAATTGAGGTCTATTTTGAATAGAATTAATAATTTGAGAAGCATTTTTCATACGCTTATTATAGCAATGTTTCTATTAGGATTGAGTGGATGCGGATATAAAGCAAAACCATTTCATACACAAGAAACACCAGAGAGTGATGAAAATGTTGAGTTTATCATAAAAGAAAAATGATGCAATATGATGTGATAATAATAGGTGCTGGTGTTGCAGGACTTTATGCAGCTCTACATCTACCAAACGATAAAAAAGTTCTGGTTATAAATAAACGAGAGACATTTAAATGTAATAGTTTTTATGCTCAAGGTGGTATAGCATTAGCACGAGACAGTGCTGATATACCTATACATATAAAAGACACTCTTGATGCAGGGGCAGGGCTTTGTGATGAAGATGCTGTTGATGTTTTAAGTAAACATTCAAGGGAAGTTATAGATGAGATTATCAAACTTGGATTTGAGTTTGACAGTGATAAAGATGGGAATCTGCTCTATACAAAAGAGGCAGCTCATTCGTGTGAAAGGATTCTTCATGCAGGAGGGGATGCTACCGGTAGATATCTGCACCACTTTTTACTAAAACAAAATCCACATGCCATGCTGACTAATGCCAGAGTTGTTGATTTACTTATACGAGATGGTGAATGTTACGGGGTAAGCATACTTGAGCATAGAGAGTGTAGAAATATCTATGCCAAGGATGTGATTATCGCTAGTGGTGGAGTTGGTTCACTTTTTGAGTATCATACCAATGCACCATCTATTAGTGCAGATATGCAGGGGCTTTGTATATTAAAGGGTATAGAGTTGGAAAGAATGGAGATGATGCAGTTTCATCCAACTGTATATGTAGATTCCCATAATGCTCAAAAGATGTTACTCACTGAAGCATTAAGAGGTGAGGGTGCAACTATTGAGGATGAAAATGGGAAAAGATTTTTGTTTGCTTATGATAGTGAAGGAGAACTTGCTTCTCGTGATATAGTTAGTAAGTCTATATATGATTATTCCAAAAAAACAGGAATGCAGACCTATCTCTCTTTTAAAAACTTTGAACAAGAGTATTTCTGTAAAAGATTTCCAAATATCTATAAAAATTTGCAAGAGTTAGGTTTTGATGTTCCATCTCAAAGAGTACCAATCTCTCCGGCATTTCACTACGCTATAGGTGGGATTAAGAGTGATTTAAATGGTAGAGTTCCAAGTGTAAAAAACCTCTATGCTATTGGTGAAGTTGCCTCAACAAAAGTTCATGGTGCAAACAGACTTGCTTCAAACTCACTTTTGGAGGGTTTGGTTTTTGCTAAAAAAGCTGCAGAAGATATTTTAAAGAATTCAGAATCTAAGAAATTTATAGAGTTTGAAGTTAGTGATGAGGTAATGAGTTACAAAGAGGATAAGGCAAAAAAGAATCAGCTTCGCCGTATTATGTGGGAAAATGTCTCAATAGTTAGAACGAAAAGTGGATTAAGTGGTGCTTTGGAGCAAATTAATGTACTTTTAAATGAAAAAATAGGTAAACTGTTGAAATTTCGTTTACTTACGGCAAAAGAGATAGTTCTCTCGGCACTAGCTAGAGATGAATCTATCGGAGTTCACACAATAATAGGGGAGAAAGAATGTTAAAGATTTTATCATTACTTGGTTTGGGCAGTGTAGTTGCTTTTGCAACTACAAGTGCTCATGCAACAGGACATGCTGTTGATTTGGCAGTAGAGCCATTTGGTTGGTTGCTTTTAGTAATATTTATAGTGGGGTATTATTTTATTGCAGCAGAGGAGAAGTATCATATAAATAAAGCAAAACCAGCTCTATTTACAGGTACTTTTCTTTTTATGTTGCTTGGTGGATATTACGCTGTTAATGGCTTAGATTTTGGTGCTTTTGATACTGAAATAGCACATCTTATACTTGAAATTGCAGAGATTTTCTTCTTCTTATTTGTTGCTATGACTTTTATCGAAGCACTTATAGAGAGAAATGTTTTTGATGCTCTTAAAGAGAAACTTTTAAATGCTGGTTACAACTATAAACAGCTTTTTTGGGTAACAGGTTTCTTGGCATTTTTTATCTCACCGGTTGCAGATAACTTAACAACTGCACTAATTCTTTCAACTGTTCTTATTACGATTGAAAGAGAAAATAAAGCGTTCTTGGTTCCGGCAGCTATAAATATAGTTGTTGCTGCAAATGCTGGTGGTGCTTGGTCTCCATTTGGTGATATTACAACTCTAATGGCATGGTCAGCTGGTAAGGGAGTTTTTATTGACTTTTTATTCTTGTTTCCTGCTGCTATTATTGGTTGGGGTATTACAGGTTTCTTACTTAGTCGTTTTGTTCCAAATGGGTATCCTAAGAAAACTGAAGGTGGAGAAGCAGTTAAAGTTCACAAGGGTGGTAAGGTTATAATCTTTCTTGGTGTATTTACAATTCTTTGTGCTGTTTTAGGAAAACAACTTATGCACTTACCTCCAATGTGGGGAATGTTATTTGGTCTTTCATTACTACAGCTTTACGCATATACACTTAAAAAATATCACGATCATGATATTCAAATCTACAAATCAGTTGCAAAAATTGAGAATGACACACTACTCTTTTTCTTTGGTATTTTAGCGGCTGTTGGAGCTTTACACTTTGCCGGTTTCTTGGCTCACGCTGCACATCTTTATACTATGTTTAGTCCAACAAGTGTAAATGTCGGTGTTGGTTTTCTCTCTGCGATTGTAGATAATGTTCCAGTTATGTCAGCTGTACTAAAAGCTTCTCCGGATATTCCTCTCGCACAGTGGATGCTAGTTACGCTAACTGCCGGTGTTGGTGGATCTCTGATTAGTTTTGGTTCTGCTGCCGGTGTTGGTGTTATGGGTAAACTTAAAGGTATTTATACTTTTAGTGCTCATATGAAATACTCTTGGACAATTCTTGTAGGTTATGTAGTTTCTGTCACAATATGGTATATTCAATATCAAATTTTAGGAATAGGTGCTTAATCTTTCTTACTCGTTCCCAAGTTTTACTTGGGAACGCAAATCTATTCTTATAAATTCCAAACCAAAAATTAATCTTATTTACTGTATCCTTTCATAATTAATTATCCCATCTTTTTTCAAAGGTATTTCAAATGACAAATGTTAGTATCATAGTTTTAGATTTCGGTTCTCAATACACTCAGCTTATAGCTCGTCGTCTTCGTGAAGATAAAATTTACTGTGAAATTCTTCCTTATCATACTTCTGTAGAGGAGATAAAAGCAAAAAATCCTCAAGGTGTGATTCTTAGTGGTGGTCCATCTTCTGTTTATAATAAAGATGCTTATGAGGTTGACCAAGGTGTTTATGATATGGGTCTTCCAATTCTTGGAATCTGTTATGGTATGCAAAGAATTGCAGTTGATTTTGGTGGAAGTGTTATTCGCTCTAATCATCATGAGTATGGAAAAGCTGAACTTAAACTTGAAACAGATTCTCCACTTTTAGCAGATTGTGACGATAATCGTATAGTATGGATGAGCCATAGCGATAAAGTAGATGTTTTACCTGAAGGTTTTGCTCCGATTGCTACTTCTGCCAACTCGCCTTTTGCAGCAATTGCAAATGAAGAAAAGAAAGTTTATGCGATGCAGTATCATCCGGAAGTTCAACACTCTGAGGAGGGTTACCTAATGCTTCGTAACTTCGCAAGAAATATTTGTGGAGTGACCCAAAAATGGAAAATGGAGCACTTCTTAAAACAACAAATCGAATCTATTCGTGAAAAAGTGGGAACTGGCAAAGTTCTTTGTGGTCTAAGTGGTGGGGTTGATAGCTCTGTTGTTGCCGCTATGCTTTATGAAGCGATTGGTGACCAACTGATTCCAGTACTTGTTGATAATGGTCTTTTAAGAAAAGGTGAAAGAGAACAAGTTGAAGAAGTATTTAAAATCAATTTAAAAACTCCACTTATCACTGTTGATGCTGTTGATAATTTCTTAGGAAAACTTGCAGGTGTATCTGACCCAGAAGAGAAAAGAAAAATTATTGGTCATACTTTTATAAAAGAGTTTGAAAAAGAGGCTAAAAAACATGATGGAATTAAATTTTTAGCACAAGGTACACTTTATCCTGATGTTATAGAATCTATCTCTGTAAATGGACCGAGTGAGGTTATTAAATCTCATCACAATGTTGGTGGTTTACCTGATTGGATGGATTTTGAACTTATAGAGCCACTCAGAGAACTATTTAAAGATGAAGTGCGTAAAATAGGACTTGAACTTGGACTTCCAGAGGGTATGATTAACCGTCATCCATTTCCTGGACCAGGACTTGCAATTAGAATTATGGGTGATGTTAATGTTCCAGACTTAACACTTCTTCGCGAGGCTGATGTAATACTGCTAGATGAGTTAAAAGCCAGTGGTTATTACGCTAAAACTTGGCAAGCATTTGCAGTTTTACTAAATGTAAAAAGTGTTGGTGTAATGGGCGATAACAGAACTTACGATAACACGGTTTGTGTAAGAGTTGTTGAAGCAGTTGATGGCATGACAGCAACTTTTGCTCATCTTCCTCATGATTTATTAGAGAGAATCTCTCGTCGTATTATTAATGAAGTAGATGGGATTAATCGTGTAGTTTATGACATTTCGTCTAAGCCACCTGCTACGATAGAGTGGGAATAATTTAGGTATGCATTTCCACGCTGGAGCGTGGGAACGAGAGTGTAGTAACTCATATTCAAGATGAGTTTTGCTCCCATGCTCTAGTGTGGTAGCATATTTTATTGGAGTCTAGATGCCAAAACAAATTTACCTTTTCTCAATATCTTCACATCCAGATGCCAAGAGTGTAAATTCTTTAGATATTAAACTTTTAAAACCAGAGATAGATTTTTTAAAGTATGATTATTTTATAGTTACTTCTAAACAAACAAGTGAGGCTTTAAAACAGTATGGTGAGCCTATTTTAAAACCTGCTTTATGTGTTTCTGTTGCTAGTGCGAAGAGTTATGAAGATATTGGTGGTAAGGTTTTAGATATTGGTGGTGGTTATGGCGATAATCTAGTTGCTAAAATCAAAGAGTATTCTAAATCTACAAAGTGGTTATATCTTAGAGCAAAGATAGTAGCAAGTGATTTTGTTTCTGTATGCCAGGAGGATGGTTATAAGATAGATGAAGTTGTGGTCTATGAGAGTGGATGTTCACAAGCTATATGGTGTGTGGAAATTGAAGATGAAGAGAGGGCAATTTTGATTTTTACATCTCCATCAAGTGTAAATTGTTTTTTAAAAAATCACACAATAAATCCACGAGCTACGGTTATAGTTATAGGAACTACCACTGCAAAAGCTCTGCCTTCTGATATGGAGTATATTGTCTCACCAAAAACTACTATCGATAGTTGTATGGAAATAGCACAAAAATTATAAAATATTTTATCCAAAGAAAAATCAAGTATCATTTTTGTATAATTGCTTTAATAGTCTAAGTAGTACGAATAATCGCAACAATGAGGGTTCTACATTTTCAAATTGCGAACTAGTAGAGTCTTTGTGTGTCGGTGTTTTCGTTTGAGGTGTTTTAATTATGCCGAGAAGATGTCGCCGTTATAAGATTCTCTCTTCGCCCAAATTCGGCTTCTAGAACCAAGCCAAATGCGAAACGGCTACTTGGGTTATTAAATCATAAATAAAACTATTTACTGCATATGTTATAGCATGTGGATTAAATAGTTTAAAAATCGTGGAGATATTGATGAAAATTTTAATTTTAGGCAGTGGTGGCAGAGAGTATTCTATTGCAAGAGCAATTTCAAATGAAGAAGAGAATCATGAGCTTTTTTTTCAACCCGGTAATGGTGCTACAAATGACTTGGGAACTAATCTAAATATTAAAGATTACAATGAACTTGCACAATTTGCAAAAGATAATAAAATTGAACTTACTATCGTTGGACCGGAAGCTCCTTTAGTTGATGGTGTTGTTGATATTTTTAAATCAGAAGGTTTAACAATCTTTGGACCAAGTAAAGAGGCTGCTCAACTTGAAGGCTCAAAAGTTTATATGAAAAACTTTTTAGCAAAATACAATATTCCGACTGCTGCGTATATTGAGACTGATTCTATAGAAGATGCTTTTAAATTCACAGATAAATTAACTGCTCCAATAGTAGTTAAGGCTGATGGGCTTTGTGGTGGTAAGGGTGTAATTATCGCTCAGAATCACGATGAAGCAAAAGTTGCAATAAGCGAGATGCTAAGTGGAAAAAGTTTTGGTGATGCTGGACTAAAAGTAATCGTGGAAGAGTTTTTAGATGGTTATGAGCTTTCAATGTTCGCTGTTTGTGATGGTGATGATTATATTTTACTTCCTGCTGCACAAGACCACAAAAGACTTCTAAATAATGATGAGGGACCAAATACAGGTGGGATGGGTGCTTATGCTCCAACACCTTTGGTTGATGAAGAGCTTTACCAAAAAGTAAAAGATAGAGTGATTCGTCCAACATTAGATGGTATGAAAAAAGAGGGAGCACCTTTTGAAGGAGTTCTTTTTATCGGAATCATGGTTGTAAATGGTGAGCCGATTACACTAGAATTTAATGTTCGTTTTGGAGATCCTGAGTGTGAGATTCTGATGCCTCTTATGACCTCAAGTGTTTCAGATATGTTTTTAAAAGCATCAACTAACAGATTGAGTGAAATTAAAGTAGAGTTCTCTTCGCAATTTGCTGTTGGTGTAGTTATGGCATCTGGAAATTATCCTTATAGCTCATCAACTCCCGCTGAAATTATTTTAGACGAAACACATCATGAAGAAATAGAAAAATATACTCATATCTCTTATGCCGGTGTCAGTATGGAAGATGATGTTTTATATGCTGATGGTGGTAGAGTTTTAGTCTGTGTTGGTTTAGGTGACAGCATAAAAGAGGCTAGAGATAGAGCATATCTTAGATGTGGGCAAGTTCATTTTGTTGGTAAAAAAATCAGAACAGATATAGCTTATCAGGCACTCTAAAGTATGAACAAAGAGATAGAAAATATTCTTCACCGTGAAGGAATGGTTTTAGCAGATATAAAAAAGAGGTCAATGGCTTTTTTTATAGATGAGTTGCTTCTCTCATTTTTATTGATTATCGCTTTATGGGATTCATTTATGGGTGCTAAGACAGTTGAAGAAATGATTATGGTTACGAACTCTTTTATCTTAGAATATATGTTTATGAAGATTGTTTATCAAGCCTTTTTTACGATGCAGTATGGTGCATCTATTGGCAAAATTGTTATGAAGATAAGAGTAATAGAGATTCAAACACTTCAAAATCCAAGCGTTTTAAGTGCTTTAAACAGAGCAATCTTTAGGGTGATTAGTGAATCGTTTTTTTATCTTGGTTTTTTGTGGGGCATGTTAGATCCGGCTCATCAAACTTGGCATGATAAAACAGCAAAAACTTTGGTTATAAATGCTTAAATTTTTTCTTGTTTTTACTCTTAGTATTACTTTTTTGTATGCTGATTCTAAAGTAGAAATATATGCAACTTCTATGGATTCCAAAGATAATATGGTAAGAGCTTATGATGGGGTTACTGTAGTCTATAAAGACTATTTTTTGAGTTCTGATGAGGCAATTTATGATAAAAATAGTGGAATTTTAGAGCTTCTAGGCAGTGTTCGTGCTACTTATGGCGGTAGTTATAAGCTTTTAGGAAAGTATGCAAAGTTAAATATATCTAAAAAAGAAAAAAGCTTTAAGCCATTTTTTATGCTTGAGAAAAAATCACAAGTTTGGATAAGTGCTGATGAAGGGTGTGCAATAGATAAAGATTATGCCATAGAATCAGGGGTTCTTAGTGGTTGTGATCCTAATGATCCACTTTGGAAGATGCAGTTTAGTTCATCAGATTATAATTCAGATGATATGTGGTTAAGTCTTTATAATACCAGAATTTATATATATGATATTCCGGTTATATATACTCCATATTTTGGTTTTTCATTGGATACAAAAAGACGAACAGGACTTTTAGTACCGGCTATGGGTATATCCGATGAAGAGGGTTTTTACTATGAACAGCCTATCTATATTGTCGAGCAGGATTGGTGGGATTTGGAGTTAAAACCTCAAATCAGAACAAATCGCGGTTATGGTGGTTACTCTACACTTAGATTTGTAGATGGTCAATACTCTAGTGGTGAATTTACTACTGGATACTTTAAAGAAAAAGATAGTTACTTCGTATCAGAAGATTTAGTTAATGAATCTCACTATGGATTTAATCTTCAATATGACAATAGTGATTTTATAAATCAGTGGTTTGGGTTGTCGTTGGGGGGTCAGTCAGGACTCTATATTGATGTCAACAATATGAATGATGTTGATTATATCAATTTATCTACAAATGATACTACTGAAAATGCTACAGCAACACAAGTTTTATCAAGAATAAATATGTTTTATAATACCGAAAGAAACTATTTTGGTTTATATTACAAG
>JAGHAW010000279.1 GCA_021161305.1 Sulfurimonas sp. | reverse complement strand
GATTCTTTCTCTATAAAATTTACTTTAACTTATAACTAAAATAACTTCAAATTCTCTTACAACTCCCTAAAATAGGAATGTGTGTACTTTTGCTACACTTGTAAAAAAAAACTATTATTTAAAACTTCAATTAAGTCTTAAACCTGTAAAATGTAATTACTTTATCACATTATAAGGGGAAGAGGAATGAAAAAAAACGAAATCTTAGAAGAAATTCTAGCTGAAGTAGATAAGCACCCAGAGATTATGTCTCGTCGTGATGCTTTAAAATATTTGACGATGTCTCCAATGGCTGCATCAATTCTTGCAGGTGCTACAGTTGGCACTTCAACGGTCAATGCATCTAGCGTAAAAGGTAAAATAGTTATAGTTGGTGGTGGTTTAGCAGGAATGAGTACTGCTGCTCGTCTTATGAATACTGCTTCTGACTTAGAAATAACAGTAATTGAGCCAGATCCATTATCGGTATCTTACCAACCGGGACAAACACTTGTAGGTGGTGGTATTTGGGATATAAGTGAGATTCAATACAATAGAGACGACAAAGTACCAAGTGGTGTTAAACTAATCAAAGGTTCTGTTACCTCTTTTGATCCAGACAATAACAAAGTTACAGTTGATGGGAATGAAGAAGTATCTTATGATCAAATGATTATTGCTACCGGTCTTATGCTCGACTTTGCTTCTATTAGTGGGTTAAGTGGTACTATTACCTCTGCCGGAGAAAACTCCAAAACAAGAGAAAAAGTCGGTAAAAACGGTGTTCACTCTATCTACTTTCAAGATGGTGCGGAGGATACTTACAAAGGTATTCAAGAGTTAATAGCTAAAGCTAAGGCTCATACCGGTCCAGAGAAATTACAAGCAATTTTTACTCACCCAAATACACCTATTAAGTGTGGTGGTGCTCCTAAAAAAATTATGTATCTTACAAATGCTCGCTTAGAAGAAGCCGGTGTTAAAGATAAAGTTGAACTTACTTTCTATCCAAATGGTGGAAAAATGTTCGGTGTAGCTGAGTACCATGAAGCTATCTTACAACAGTTCAAAGATAGAGGCTTCAAGTGGAACTACAAACACAATCTTGTAGCGATAGATACAGAAGCTAAAGTAGCTACATTTAACCACCACTGGCTAGAAAAAGGCGAATGGGATGAAGATTTAGAAGAGTATGGAGTTGAATTAAAAAGTGAACTTGTTAAAGCTCCTTATGATTTCATTCATGTTACTCCACCTATGTGTGCTCCAGAAGTTGTTGCAACAAGTAAAATCGGTTCAGGAAAGGGTTGGGTTCCAGTAAAAAAAGAGACCCTACAGCATGTTAAATACAAAAATGTATGGTGTTTAGGTGATGTTGCTGCTGTTCCAATGGGTAAAACCGGTGGTTCTGTTCGTAAACAGTACAAAGTTCTTGTTGATAATATGATTTCTGCTATGGAAGGCGAAAAACTAAAAGCTCAATACCATGGTTACACAGTTTGTCCACTTATTACAAGTATAGGTACGGTTATGCTTGCAGAGTTCAACTGGACTGCAAAACCAACACCAATGGTTCCTCTTGACCCAACACAAGAGAGATGGATTTGGTGGTTACTAAAAGTTTATCTACTTAAACCAATGACAGTTATCGGTATGCTAAGCGGTAGAGCTTAATAGAAAAATATTTAGGAAAATAAAATGATAAAAAAAATAAGTACAATAGCACTAGCAACGGTAGCTTTTATAGCCTTGACTGGATGTGGTGAAGACAAAGCACCAGAAGTAAAAACATACAAATACACAACCGTACAAGTTTATGAAAAATCTTGTATAAAGTGTCATGGTAAACATGGGGAAGGTAATCCTAAGAAGAAAACACCTGCATTAAATGACAGAACACCTGGCGAAATGGCAGAAGATTTGTACGATGTTAAAAATGGTGGAACAAGTGGGCAGTCTAGTGGAACTGATCATGAAGTTATGGAACACAATATGCAAAAATTAGTTGATAAAGGCTATGATTATGATATTAATTCTATGGCAGAATTTTTATCTTATTTAGCTAAAACAAACTGATTTATAATATACCCTTTTAAAAGGTAGGTATCTTTTATCTACCTTTTAAAGTTTTATAAGATATAACAAATTTCATACAACATAGTTAGGAGTAATAATTGAACAGAAGAGAAGATCAAGTTTTTGTATGGCCAGTCTATACTAGAATTATTCATTGGCTTATAGCTTTTTCTTTTACTCTCGCTTTTATATTTTCTATTGAAGAAAACCTGCTTAACTTACATGTAGCTGTTGGTATTATCTTTGGATTAATGCTTGTATACAGAATTATTTGGGGGTTTGTTGGTCCACAATATGCTCGCTTTTCAACTCTTAAACTCTCTCTTGCTAAACTAAAATTTTATTTTGTTGAAAAAGTTCAGAATCGCTGGAGAGAGATTCCTGCCGGACACAATCCCGCTTCAAGCTGGTACACTCTAATTGTTTTAAGTGGTGGTTCAGTTATCTCTATCACCGGTCTTTTACTATATGGCATTCAAGAGGGCAAAGGCTATTTAGGTTTCTTAAATCACGACTATTATATGTATATGGATACTCTCTTTAATTTTCATATCTACTCTGCATATATCTTATTAATTTGGGTTATTATTCACATTTCTGGTGTGTTACTAGAGCAATTTTACCATAAAACCAATATGGTTTTTGCGATGGTTACAGGGTATAAAAAAGCAAAAGGCGAGGATTCTAAAACTGGAAAATATAAAAGTGGTCTTACTTATGTTTTTTTAATTATCTCTGCCTTGGTATTTTTTGTATCTACAGATGGTAGAAACAACCCTTTTGTTGCCACTATCTACAAACAGCATGATTATAAACATGAATCTTTTACTTATTATACAGAATGTGGAGCTTGTCACAAACCATACCCTCCATTTATTTTACCACAAAGCTCTTGGGAAAGGATAAGAGGAGATCTAAAAAATCACTTTGGAGAAGAAATCTCACCAACTATGAAAAAAGGTGAAAATAGAATCTCTCTAAATGATCAGACAGTTATCTTTAACTACCTCAAAAAACATTCTGCTGATAAAAACACAAAAGAGGTCTCCGTAAAAGTGATGAAATCTCTAGGTGGTGCTCGCGGAAGAAAATCTATAACTAAGATAAGATATTGGAAAGATACACATGCCGATATTCCTCAACATGTTTTTAAATCCAAAAAAGTCAAAAGAAAAGCCAATTGCTTTGTCTGTCATAAAAATTTTGAAAAAGGTATGCTAGAAGATATTGACATCAAAATACCTAAATAAAATTTCCCTTTCTTATAACTTTTCATTATCAAAAAGATAACATTTATTAAAGTTATTTATAAGATAAAATAAACTATAATGTATAAATCTATAATTCTTTCGTAAGCAACAGTTAAGTGATGCCTTGTTTATTAGAGATTATTTTAGAAAATATATAGAGGGGGTAATGCTTATGGAAGTAGAAATTTCGCGAAGAAAGTTTCTTCAAGGAACTGTAGCTATGAGTGTTGTTGGGGCAACAGCACTAAGTACTACAAACCTTTTATCAAATGATCATGGTGGTCATGGTAAAAGTGTAAAAGCTGGAGCAGTTTCATTTCACAACACAAAAACGGGACAAGGTGAAGGTCATGATGTGGCTACACTATGTGAAATGTGTGTAAATAAATGTGCTGCATTAGCAAGAGTTGAGAATGGGGTTGTTACAAAACTAAACCCTAACCCAATGTTTCCAAAATCTAAAAACATGTTATGTGCTAGAGGAAACGCGGGGATTCAAGCACTTTATGATCCAGATCGCTTAAAGTATCCAATGATAAGAATTGGGGAAAAAGGCGAAGGTAAATTTAAAAGGGTTACTTGGGATGAAGCATACGCTGCTATCTTAGATGGTACAGATAAATTTCCGGGTCTTTCTAAGATTCTTGAAGAAGAAGAAGATAATCGTTCTTCAATGCTTTTTTGTGCAGGTGAAGGTATGGCTGAACATACATTTAAGCAGTTTTACCAAGCATTTGGTTCTGCAAACTGGTTAAATCACGCTTCAATCTGTCTTCAAACAGTTGCATCTGGTTATGGTGTAACACTAGGTTCATATCCACAAGCTGACTTAGACAATGCAGAGTATATCATTATGGCTGGAGCTAACAGAGCTGAAGCTATCGTTACTCCTGACACTATGGACGCATTTAAGCGCACTAAGGGTCGTGGTGCAAAAATGATTTGTATTGATCCAAGATTTACAAATACTGCTGCAAAAGCTGATAAATGGTTAGCAATTAAACCAGGTACAGACTTAGCATTAGTTTTAGCTTTAACTTATGTAACACTAACTGAAGAACTTGAAGATAAAGTTTATATTGAAAAATTCTTTAATGGTTATAATGAATATAGAGAAAGCGTAATTTCAAATAAATATACTCCAGAATGGGCTGAGCCTATAACTGGAATCAGTGCTAAAGATATATATGAAATGGCTAGAGATTTTGCGGCTCATGCTCCAAAATCAGTTTACTATCCAGGTAGAAGATCTACTTTTGCTAAAAATGACTTCCAACTTCGTCGTGCAATGGCAATTTTTCAAGCTATGCATGGAGCGATTGACTGCAAAGGTGGACTCATCTTTGGAGGTAAATTAGCACTTAAGCCACACGAAGGACTTGCTCCTCTATATGAAATGGCTCAAGCTAGAGCAGTTGTTAAAAGAACAGATAAAGAGGGTCATCAAGGTTATGATGACTGTGCTGTTGTTTCTGGTGGTGGTTCTTGGATCGGTTGGAGAAACCGATTTTTAGAAGATAAAATGCCATATAAAGTTAGAGGAATGTTCTGTTACAAGCACAATCCAATGATGAATATGCCAAATACTCAAAAAACTGCTGAAATGCTTAGAAAAATGGATCTTGTAGTAACAATAGATACAATGCCAAGTGATACGGTAATGTATGCTGATGTTGTCCTTCCAGAGTGTACATACTTAGAGAGAACCGACCCAGTAAAAACATTTGGAGGAGTTGAACCTTCTATCGCTGTAAGAAACAAGGTTATTGACCCTATGTTTGAATCAAAACCTGTTATGGATATTTTAAAAGGTTTAACAACTAAAATCTCTAAACCTCTATTTGAAATTTCTAAAGAATATGATGAAGAGATTCAAGACTTGATTGAAGAAGATGGAGAAGAGGAAACTTATGCAGAGTTTGACTTAACTTTACCATTTTTACACTCTCAAGAAGAACTTAACCATCACGCTGTTTCTGGTTATGAAGGTGCAGCTGAAAAACTTCATCATGACGGTGTTTTCTATCCGAAACAAGATGAGTATTTCAAGCAAATATCTGCAAATGAACATCAATACTATCCTGAGAATAAAAAATCATACAGTGTTAGAGGTGGTAAGCCGGTAACTCCGTCTGGTAAAGTTGAATGTGTTATAGCATCTTTTGCTAAAAAAGGCATAGACCCTATGCCTATGTGGAGAGATGAGTATGAGTTTAGTGTACCTGAGGGCAAGTTTAAACTTCTAACTGGTCGTCACGCACAATTTACTCAATCAGGAAGTGCAAACAATGCAATGCTTAATGACCTTATGCCTGAAAACTTTGTTTGGATTAACAAGAGAGTTGCAGCAGAGAAGGGAATTAAGTTTGCCGATATGATTGAAGTAAGTTCAAGCATTGGTTCAACTAAGCTCAAAGCATATCCAACAGAAAAAATTGCTCCTGATCAAGTTTTCTTTATTCACGGTTTTGGTGAAGAGAGTGAAGCTCTAACTTGGGCATATAAGAATGGTGGGAACGATAATGCAATTATCGAAGATACTATAGAACCTGTTTATGGTGCTGCTGCTATGCATGAAACTAATGTTTCAATAAAAAAGGTGTAATTTATGGCTAGATATGGAATGGCACTTGATTACAAAAATTGTATCAATTGCAAGGCATGTGAAACAGCATGTAAAGAAGAAAACGGCATCTTAATGGGTGCAGATAAACATAGAATCTGGGTAGGTACTGGTGAAATTGAGGGTCAATATCCTCTACTTGATATATCATCAAATGCTTTTTATCCAAGTCAGTGTCAGCAGTGTGACGAGGCTCCTTGTGAAGCAGTATGTCCAACACAAGCGACATATTATGATGAAAACGGTGTTGTTAGAGTTAATCCGGATCAGTGTATTTTATGTAGCTACTGTATGAACGCTTGTCCTTATGATGCTAGATATGTTGAAGAGAGAGGAATGACTATTGATAAGTGTAACTTCTGTTCAGACACTAGACTAGCTCGTGGTGAAACTACGACAGCATGTCAAAACACTTGTCCTACAAAAGTAAGAATCTTCGGTGATCTTGATGATCCAAATAGTGAAATAAGTGAAGTTTTAAGAACAAGAGAGCACTATAGTTTAAAAGCTCATCTTGGTACTAAACCAAAATTATTTTACCTAACATAAGAAAGGAGTTAAAATGGCTTTAAGAGAATTAGTTAACAAAATTGTTCCTATTAAGGAAGATTTTTCTATAAAATCACTGTTGGGTTTTAAAAAGACTCCTTTAAATGTGTTAGTATCTTTCATGATTGTAGGATTAATACTTCTATTAGTGTGGGGACTTGCCGAATATTTAATGCATGGTCACCACGCATACAATGTTTCAAGAGAACATCCGTGGGGATTATTAATCTCTGGATATATATTCTTTGTTGGAACTAGTACAGGGCTATGTATTATAGCTTCACTAGGTCATGTATTTGGCATAAAAGAGTTTAATCATATTGGGAAGAGAACAACACTCTTAGCAATTATTACACTGTTACCGGGTTTCATTATCATACTTGCTGAAATTGGACACCCAATTACAATGATGATTTACAATATTTTGACTCCGGGAATCACTTCTGCTATCTGGTGGATGGGTACTCTATATGGTTTAGTTTTAACATTTATCATCCTTGAATTTGGATTTGCACTTAGAGGCGACCACAAATGGGCTGTTAGACTTGGAATTGGTGGATTGATTGCTGATGTTGCAGCATTTACAACACTTGGTTCTGTATTTGCTTACTTGGTTGCAAGACCTATAGCAAACGGACCTTTTATCCCTCTATATTTCCTACTAACTGCTGTTGTTGCAGGAGCATTCTTTATGTTTATGATATATGGTTTTAAACATAAACTAGACTTTCCAAAGGAAGTTGAAGTAACTTTAGTTAAATTAGCAAAAATTTTAGGACTACTTTTAGTAGTTACTATGTTTTTTGAGTGGTGGAGATTTATCACTGCTGTATATGGTGGTATGCCAGAGAGAGCTGATACAATGATGAGAATTATTGGGACAAGTTCTTTTTGGATAGAGATGTTATTTGCATGGGCAATTCCTTTTGTTATCATTTTAGTTAGCAAAGGTAAGGCGATTAAAGCTCTATTTTTTGCGGCAATTCCAGCTCTAATCTCTATTTTCTTAATGAGAAACGATATGGTACATTATGCACAAATGGCACCAATGCAGATGTTGAAAAAAACTGAGTATCAACTAGCTCCAACTTGGATAGAGTACTCTCCATCTCCAGTTGAATGGGCTATTGCAGTAGGTGCTTTAGGTGTATGTTTTTTACTATACTATGTTGCTGAGAAAGCATTTGATCTTGACGAAGAAGATCACCACTAAAATAATCTAAATATATCAACTTATCCACATGCTGTAGCATGTGGATTTCTTTTTTAAACTTTCTAAATAATATTCCCCCTCTTGCTTAAGTCGCTATTTATACTGATGTGGTTACAATTTTAAACTTTTAAATACAAGGAATTATTGTGAAATTACTATACGCGTTCATCTTACTTTTATCTATAATATATAATGCTAATGCCGAGCTTATAAAAACTTCAAAAAATACTATTAAAGATACTAAAACAAATTATTTATGGCAAGATACAAAAGAGGTATCAACAGAAATGAAAACATTTATTGATGCTGTTGATTACTGTAGAAATTTAGAGTTAGATGGAGAAAAATCTTGGGAAGTACCAGGTTTTATGGAACTACAATCAATCGTAGATGTATATGCATACAATCCAGCTATTTCAAAAAAATTCAAGTTTATTGTACCTGATAAATACTGGACATCAAAAAACTTTGGAACGAAAGGGAATAAATACGCTTATGTAGTCAACTTTTCAACTGGAGTTTTTAATAAAGAAAGAGCACATTATGAATATTATGTAAGATGTTATAAAAAGCTTGAGAAATAGCACTATATTCTTAAATGTAGATTGAATGCCAAAGGTGTGGTTGTATGAAGAAAATTGAGATCTCAAGAAGAAAATTTTTACAAGGTAGTGTTGCACTTTGTGTTTATGCTACCTCATCATCAGCTACAGTTATCCCAAAAACAACAACTAAAACCTCAACCAAAGAAACTACAAACATTCCCTATCTATGTAATATGTGCAGAAATAAGTGTGCTGGATTTGCAAGAGTTGAAGATGGCATAGTCACAAAACTAAATCCAAACCAATACTTTCCAAAATCAAGAAATATGCTCTGTCCAAAAGGCAATGCTGGAATCGATGCTCTTTATGATAGAGACAGGCTTAAATATCCACTCATCAGAATAGGAAAAAGAGGAGATGGAAAATACAAAAGAGTTACTTGGGATGAAGCTTATGAATATATCAAAGATAAATTAGTTAAGATTTTTGATGAGCAAAAAGACAATCGCTCTACCCTCGCCTACTGTAATGGAGAAGGATTTAATAAAGATGAATATATCAAGTTTTTTGGTGGGAAGATAGGAAGTGCGAATTTTTTAGACGAGGGTTCAATCTGTCTTAATACTAAACTTGGTGCAACTCTATTAACCATTGGGGACATTGGTGAGCCAGATGTAGCAGGGAGTGATTTTATTATTATGGCTGGAGCAAATAGATATGAGTCTCTTATAACTCCGGATAGTATTGATATGATAAAGGCAGATAAACAAAAACTTGTCGTTATAGACCCCAGATGTACTGTAACTGCAATTAAAGCAGATGAGTGGCTACCAATAAATCCGGGAACTGACTTGGCTCTGTGCTTAGCTATGATATATATCGCACTAAAAGATGAGCTTTACAACAAAGAATATGTAAAGAAATATTTTGATGATTTTGAGAAACTAAAAAAACATATTTTAAATAGTAACTACACTGCTGCGTGGGCAGAATCAAAAACAACTATATCTGCAACAAAGATAGAAAAACTAACAAAAGATTTCTTTAGTGCTAAAAAACCTCTCTTTTACTTAGGAAGAAGAAGTGTTTGGGCTAAAAATGATTTTCAATTTCGCCGTGCTATGGTGCTTATAAATGCACTAGCAGGAAGTATCAACACTAAGGGTGGAATCATCTTTGGACAACCTATAAAACTCCCAGATGAAGAGATAAATCAACCATACTACTCTAATGCTCAGGGAAGATTTGATTTAGAGGGCATAGTCTATGGTTCTGCTAAGGGGGGAAGCTGGTTGAATTTTAGAGAAAAACTCCTAAATGGTACTGCCCCCTATCCTGTAAAAGCAATGTTTATAAGAAAACACAACCTTATGCAAAATATGCCAAATATCCAAAAAACTAAAAAGATGTTGGAGATAATGGATTTGATTGTTGTGCTAGACACCATACCAAGTGACACTGCAATGATGGCTGATGTAATACTGCCAGAGTCTACTTATCTTGAGAGAGAAGATATGGTTGTAAGTTTTAATCGCCTTGAACCATCTCTAGCTCTAAGAAACCAAACAGTGAAGCCTCTTTATGAGAGCAGAAGTATGCAAGATATTCTAAAAGGTCTTGGAAACAAACTAACTATGCCACTCTTTGAAATTAGTATGAAATATGACGAAGAACTGCAAGAAAGTATAAAAGAGATGGGCAAAATAGACGCTTTTGAAGATGGCGGATATAATCTCTCTGAGTTATACAAACATGATATATCTACTAGAAATAAAACTTTGATTACCAAAACATTTGGCAAAGAAGCCTATAAAACTCTAAAAGAAAAAGGTGTTTGGTATCCAAATATGAACAACTATCATAAAGAGATATTTAATAACTCTTATGAATATTACCCTGAAGATAAAAAACTTTACACCATAAATAGAAAATACAGAGTAAAGTGTTATATAGATAAACTTGATAAACATGGCTATGATGCTATGCCGACTTGGAAAGATAGTTATGACTTCACACTGCCTGATAAAAGGTTTAGACTTATAACAGGCAGATATGTAATGTTTACGCAGAGTGCAACAACAAATAATATCATGCTTAGAGATATAATGAAAACCAATCATATTTGGATAAACAATGCAGTTGCTAAAAAGTTAGATATAGCGGAGGGCGATATAGTTGAAATTAAAAGCAATATAGGCAGAGTGGAGATTCTAGCATACCCAACAAATAAAATTGCTCCAAATGTAGTATTCTTTTCACACGGTTTTGGCTCAAGCAGTGATGAATTAGAACAGGCTTTTGGCAATGGTGCAAATGACAATCAGCTTATAGAAGATAAAATGGAAAATATATATGGATGTGCGGTTATGAATGAAACAGATGTACAGATAAAGAAGGCAAGGACTTAAAATGGCTAGATATGGAATGGCTTTTGACTATAAACTCTGCATAAACTGCCACGCTTGTGAAGTGGCGTGTAAAGAAGAAAATGGGATTTTACTCGGTGCGGATAAACATAGACTTTGGATTGAAGCAAGTGAGCCAGTTGGCGATTTTTACAATCTTGCTCGAGATAAAGGTGGTTTTTTACAGCATCAATGCCAACAGTGTGAAAATGCACCCTGCCTTAAAGCTTGTCCAAATAATGCAATATATAGAGATGAAAATGGTATTATCCAGCTTTATGAATCTAAATGTGATTTAAGCCTAAACTGTATAGATGCCTGTCCCTATGATGCAAGATATGTAGATGAAAAAAAACATATAACAGATAAGTGTATATTTTGCAGTGACACGAGACTCTCTCGTGGAGAAACAACAACAGCTTGTCAAATCACATGCCCAGCCAAAGTAAGAATCTTCGGTGATTTAGATGATAAAAACAGCGAAATATCAAAAGTATTAAGAAAGAGAGAATATTTCAGTCTAAAGCCTGAAAAAAATACAAAACCAAAACTATTTTACCTTGCATAATCGTTACAAATAGCATAAAATATGTCTATTAATTTTATAATAAATATAACTTTTATTTTATATAAGCTAGAATATATCAAAATTTCAAGGAGAATGAATGAATAAAATCGTTAAAATTGCACTAGGTGCTACACTACTTTTAGCTTTAGGTGCTACAACTGCAAGTGCTGATGCTGCTAAAGGTCAGAAACTTTTCGCAAAAAAATTAAAGAAAAAATGTGGTATAAGCGGTGCTGTTATGGCTGCTAAACACTCTCAAGATGAGTGGACTGAGATTAATGAAGCTGGTAAACTTGAAGCTGAAATTAAAACAATCTGTCCAAAGGTTAAAAAAGTAAAAGCTAAATACTTACCTCACTTTTATGACTTCTTCAATGAATATGGTAATGATAGTGGAAATGTTCCATCTTGCTAATTAGCTTCTGAGTCACATTTTTCGCTTCTCTTGAAGCGGAGTGACTTAAACCACATATTTTAACTTCAATTTCAGCCTCAATACTACTTTTTTAATCTATAATATTTTATGCGAAAAATTCATGAATGCCTAGTTGCCCGTTCAAAAATAACAGAATTAACAACACTCCAAAACAATCTTGTTGCATTTAGCACTCTTGATAATGGTGTAAAAATATTTTCACTGAGTGGGTGTGAAATCAAAGTTAACTTAGTAAGTGAACATCTAAACTCTAAAACAACTGCTATATGCTTCAGCCCAGATGCTCAAATATTGGCATTTGCTAACCAGACAATTATCTATATAATCCATATATCGACACATAAATTGCTAAAAAGCATAGATACAAATGGTGAAATTATTGAGATTCTCTCTTTTGATCCAAGTTCAAACTATATTATTGCAGGAAGTAAAAATGGAAGAGTGCTTCAATATAAATACAATGAAGCGTTGCTACTATCAAGACTCTGCTCTTTTCCCTATAATGAATCAAAAAATTACCAAAAAATCAAAAAGAACTTTGTCAGTACCTTTACTTTTTGTGAAAATCAAATAGCATGTAGTGGCTACGGTGGTACTATATTTGTTATTGATTTATTATCTCAAGCAAATAAAGATGTAATCAGACATGGGCGAGTACGCATTGATGCACTATGTTTTTTAAATAATGAAACGCTTATAAGTGGTAATATTGATGGTGCTATAGATATTATCTCTCTTAAAGATTCTCATGCTTATAAAAGAATAAATGCACCATTTAGACAAATATTACAGATTTTAGTTATGCCAAATCCTGACTATATAATGGTAACTTCTAAAAAACATATAGCTATTTTTGATATAAAAAACTATAAACTTATAGATAAAGACTATGTTCAACTAGGTGGAGATATAGATAAAGTTTCTCTCTTAGGTAATGAGTCGCTAGTAGTAGCTTTTAATGAAGTGGATATTGCAACCATTGAACTGCCAAGTATAGAAAAACTAAAATTATTAATCCTACATAATTCACTTGATAAAGCCTTTGACCTTATATTTAGTGAACCTATGATACGAGACTCTTATGAACATAAAGAACTTGAAAAAAAGTATCGAAAAATCTACTTAAAAGCTGTGGATGCTCTTATCCACCATAATAAAATTCTTGCTCTTCAATTAACAGACATGTTTAAACATACATTTAGTAAAAAAGACGAGATAAAGTCTCTCTTTCTTGCCTTTGATAACTATCCAAAATTTCAACTTCATTTTTCAGAAAAAAAACTTACCTTAGCTTATGCTATGGTGGACAAATATCCAGCACTTAAATATACTTGGCAGTATGCAAGGATGGAACAACTTTGGAAAGGAGCATTCAAAAGTGCTCAAAAACAGATACTCCTTGGCAGAGAGGACAATGCCAAACTCTATTTAAATGAGTATATGCCAATAGTTTCAAAAAGAGGAAGCATACAACTAATACTGAAACAGAACAAAGAATTTATAGAGTTTTTACAGGCCATAGAAAAAAGAGATTACAAAATAGTAAATCGATTAGCTCTGAAAAATGAAATATTTACTCAGATACCAACATATGCAATCCTAAATCAGGAGATAGAAAACTACATAAAAAAGATAGAGAAATATATAAAAAAAGGTGAAATTAAACCCATAAAAGAGTATCTAATTAAACTTGAAAATATCCCCTATCTCAAAGATAAAGTTATAAAGTTAAACAATGATTGTAAAACCGTCTCAACACTTCAAAAAGCTTATAAAAACAATAATTTTAAAGCTTGCTATGAACTTATTGATATTCACAAACATCTAGCATATACAGATCTTGGTGTACTCCTTCAAAAGCACTGGTCAAAAATCATTCATAACTGTGAAGAATATGCTCTCAAGGGAGATATTAAAGAGGTCAAACATAGGTTAGGTGAACTTATTGCACTAAACAGTAGACGAAATAAAATTGGTGATCTCTTAAGACTAAGCTTTCATACAAAGATAAAAACTCTCATTTCTAGAAACAAAACTAAACAAGCAGAGAATATCATCTACTCATATATAGATATTTTTGGCTTAGACAGTGAGATAAATATTATTATGAAACTCTTTGAATCAAAATTTTCCACTCAACTAGCTATAACTTATGATAAAGAGAACAGACCAACAAGAGATAGTTGGATTCGCAGTGAAATCATAATGGGGAAGATGAGCAATAGAGCATAATTAACTACTTATATCCATAAGTTTTATAAGTTCATCTATACTCTCTTGATAGTCACTTTTATATGTCGAATTTTGAGATAAAAAATTCTGCATATCATCTTTTTTGGAGATAGCTTCATCAAGTTCAGAATCGCTTCCTTTAGTATAAGCCCCTATTCTTATAAGAACTTCATTCTCTTTTAAGAGTGTATAGAATCTTCTAAATTTTAAAACAGCTTTGAAATGTTCCTCTGAAATAATATCATTCATAACTCTTGAGGCTGAATTTAGCACATGTACTGGGGGGTAGATACCAAAATCTGTAAGTTCACGAGAAAGGACTATATGCCCATCCAAAATAGAACGAGACTGGTCGGCTATGGGGTCACTCATATCATCGCCCTCTATAAGAACAGTAAAAAAAGCAGTGATAGAACCCTTGCCCTCCTCTTTTCCGGCACGCTCCATCAGTTGAGGCAAAAGTGTCAGAGATGATGGTGGATAACCTTTTGAAGTTGGTGGTTCACCAAGAGCCAAACCAATCTCTCGTTGAGCCATAGCAAATCTTGTTATAGAATCCATGATAAACAAAACATCAAGACCTTGGTCTTTAAAGTATTCAGCAACACTCATAGCAGCAAAAGCCCCATACTTTCTCATAAGAGGAGAATCATCTGAAGTTGCTACAATAATTACGGTGTTTTCTAAGTTACCGCCTAAATTTTTCTCTATAAATTCAGGTACCTCCCTACCCCTCTCACCAATGAGTGCCACAACTTTTATGGGAGCAACTGAGCCTCTTACAATCATCCCCATAAGAGTAGATTTTCCAACTCCACTTCCAGCAAATATACCTAACTTTTGCCCTTTTCCACATGTCAAAAGTCCATCTATACTTTTAACACCAACACTAAAAACCTCATCTATCATACCCCGTTTCATAGCAGCTATTGGAGCTTTTATAATTGGAGAGAGTTTTGAACTGTTTATACTGCCCTTACCATCAATAGGTCTCATAAAAGGATCAACAACACGACCAAGAAGGGATTCTCCCACAGGAATATTCATACCGGTAGAATCTAAGAAAACTCTATCTCCGGAACAAAATCCCTCAACAAAACTAAAAGGAGTTATAAAAAAAGTTTCCCCATCTATCTCTGTAACCATTCCTAAAGTCTCTTGAGCTGTCTCATTAGAAATAATCTTAACCATATCACTAATGCTAACCTTAAGACCTCTAGCAGTTACAACAGTAGCATTAATCTTTACAACTTCACCAAATGCTACTGAATAGTTTTTTGAAGAAATTCTATCTTTGAGCGAGGATAGTGGCATATGAGATTAGTAACGCGTACCCGTAGGCGAATTAATAAGAGAGAAAAATTCACTTCTTGTTTTTTGGTCTTTTTTGAAAAGCCCACGAAGTGCCGAAGATGTAGTAGTAGAGTTAATCTTCTCCACCCCTCTCATCTCCATGCACATATGACGAGCCTGTACAACAACGGCTACACCCTTTGGCTCTATGGTACTCATTATAGAATCTGCAATCTGCTCTGTAAGTTCTTCTTGAATCTGCATACGACGAGCAAAAACATTTACCACACGAGGAATCTTAGAAAGCCCTACTACCTTTCCATCAGGGATATATGCAACATGCACACGCCCAATAATAGGAAGAAGATGATGTTCACAAGTAGAGTAAAACTCTATATCTTTTATAAGAACCATCTCATCATTTGAACTTGTAAAGAGCGCTTTTTGCAAAATCTCTGTTGGGTTTTCATTATACCCACCATAGATAAATTCAAAAGCTTTTCTTACACGCTCAGGCGTCTTTATCAAGCCCTCTCTATCTGGGTCTTCACCAACATGAAGCATCATAGTTTTTACTGCATTTTCAAATTCAAGTTCTTTACTCAAAATATCTCCTTACATCTCTTAAGAAATTAAAACATTAGGAACAATCAACGGATACTTCTTCATCTTTCTGTAGATATGTTTTCTAACGATTTGACGAAGATCATTCTCTAATGCTCTAGGATTTTCAATCAGACCCTCTTTCATATGAAGTAAGAAATGTTCTAGTACACCTTCCATCTCTTTGGCAAAAGCTTTATCTTGTCTATCTGGAACTATTCCAAATGTTGTAACTTTTGGTTTCATTGTCATTTTTGAGTGCTGTGAATCAACCTGAGCTACAATCATTACAATACCATCAGATGCCAATTTTTGTCTATCAAGAATTATATCATCATCTATTTGATGATTGTTTTGGTTGTCTATGTAAGTTTTACCGGTTTTTACAGTTTTAACTTTTCTCATAAATTTAGGAGCTATCTCTATCTGCTCACCATCAGTCATAAGAATAATATTTCTCTCCGGAACACCACACATCATAGCCGTCTCTTTATGCTTAGAAACATGATTAAACTCACCATGAACAGGCAAAAAGAACTTAGGATTTACAAGACGAAGCATAAGCTTCTGCTCTTCCATCGAAGCATGACCAGAAACATGAATATCTTTTTCGGATGCTACTTTAGCTCCTGCTCTTTGAAGATGATTTAGCATTCCAGAGATACTTCCCTCGTTACCCGGAATAGCACGAGATGAAAGAACAATCAAATCAGTTGGCTTAATCTTAATATGTCTATGCTCACCTATTGACATTCTAAATAGTGCTGAGTTTGGTTCACCTTGTGAACCTGTTGTAACGATAAGAACCTCTTTATCATTCAGACGAGCAACCTCATCTGCATCAATAAAAATATTTTTAGGAAACTTAACATAGTCATACTGCATAGCAATCTCTATGTTTCTCTCCATTGAACGACCAATTACACAAACTTTACGACCATATTTTATGCCGTACTGAATTGCTTGTTGAACACGATGAATATTTGAGCTAAAAGTAGATAGTAAAATACGACCTTCTGCTTTTGCAAATACTCTATCAAGAGCTGGTCCAACACTTAACTCTGATGCAGTTGGCAGTACATTATAAGAGTTTGTAGAATCACTTAAAAGGCACAACACTCCCTTATCTCCATAGTAAGCAAGTCTATGCAAGTCTGCTGTATAACCATCAACTGGAGTGTGGTCAATTTTAAAGTCACCTGTATGAATTATTGTACCAGCATCAGTTGTAATTGCTAAAGATGAACTATCTAAAATAGAGTGCGTCATATGCATCCACTCTACTTCAAAATCATTACCAATTTTATATACTTTTCTCTTCTCAACCGGATTAAAATATTTTCTATGCTCTTTAATATGATGTTCATCGAATTTATTGCCAATCATAGCAAGTGGAAGCGGTGTCGCATATATAGGAAACTGCATCTCTTTGTAAAGATATGGCATAGCACCGATATGGTCTTCATGGGCATGAGTAATAATTACACCTACAATTTTGTTTCTAATCTCACGAAGATAAGAAAAATCCGGTACTAAAATATCTACACCGTGCATATCTTCATCTGGAAAACTCATCCCTACATCTACAAGAATCGCTTCTTTTTCTGTTTCAAAAACTGCTATATTTCCACCGATTTCACCGAGTCCACCAAGTGGAGTTATACGAATTTTTGAGTTAGAGTTTAAGTCTAATTTATAATGAGGATTAAGTCTCTGCTTATGTCCCTCTTGGTTTTTAATCACAAATGTTTTTAAATTCTCATCAACTGGTGCAGGTTGTCTGCGATGACGATTGCGATTTTTATTTTTATTTGGATTAGGCTTATTGCCTGTACTTTTTTCACCAGTTTTATTACTATTTGGTCTACAATTATTACTATTTGGTTTTCTGTTGTTGTTTGTATTTGGTTTACGGTCTGTTTGAGGTCTGCTTTGTACAGTCTCCTGTTTCTCTTCTGCCATCCAAACTCCTTTTATTTTTATATTGTTTTATAGAGTTGGTGATAGTCGCTTGTGGAAACTTGATGAGGACGAATCGTTTGTATAAGTTCAAGCCGTTGGAAGGCTATAAGAAGTTCACTTTTTTCATACTTTGAAGATAGATTTTTCATCAGCGTTTTTCGAGGTTGCGTAAATGCAACTCTAAGCATATCCTCAAAACCTCTGTCACTTCTATCTTTATTTTTTCGTATTAAAAAAACTGCAGAATCTATCTTGGGTGGAGGTTCAAATGCCGTTGGTGGGACTTTCACAACTATATGTGAACTTCCGACACTTTGAGTTATAATACTCAAAGAACCAAAAACTTTCTCCCCTGCCTCTGCACAAAACTTCTCTGCAACTTCTAGTTGTACCATTACAAGTATATTTTTACACATTGGATCTGCGAGTGCTTTTAAAATGATATTTGTTGCAATATAATAGGGCAAATTTGCCACCAAATCATACGGCTCATCAATAAGGCTACTCTTCCAAGCTTGTAAAACATCCCCACAATTTATATGGAGTCGCTTGGTAGCAATCTCTTCTCTAAATGTACTTTGTAATAGTTTACACAAATCGGTATCGACCTCAAAAGCTTCAACACTTTTGACATCTACTAAAAATTTAGTTAAATCACCTAAGCCAGGTCCAATCTCAACGATTTTATTATCGTTTTTGGGCATCGCTTCGACGATCTTTCTTAAAACTGCTTCATCTTTTAGAAAGTTTTGTCCAAACTTTTTCTTTGCTACAACGCTCTCTTTTTTCATAACTACTAGTTTATACTATTTTTGCTTATATTAAGTTAACACTTCAAAAATTATAACTACAAATTACAAAATATAATACTTTTTAAAGAAAATCTACTCTACAATTAGAATATGAAGTTAATTTATAAGCTCTTAATCGGATATTTTCTTATTGTTGGGGTAATCGGTGCTTTTTGCACGGGGGTTCTGTTCTACACTGTAGAGAAAAATTCAGAAAACTTATCTATTTATCGTGAAAGAGAGATAACTTCTTTTGTAAAAGTTCTAAATGCTGCTATCATAGACAAAGGAAAGTTAAGAGACCTATTACATATAGAACATATTTTTAACTCAACCATAAGCAAACTACCCCACATAAAAAGACTTACTCTTCATCAACAAAATAGTGATACATTAAGATATTCACATGTAATTAGTACAGTTCCTAAAATTTTGGGAAGCCCCTCTCATCAAGAGGATATAGACGCTATTTTACACAACAGAACAACACTTTTATATGAAACAAGCGAAGAGGGAGAACATCTTATCGATATTACTTATCCTGTGACTGACTGTAATGGTAAGGCAATCGCCGCAATTGGTGTTGCTGTCTCTCTAAAAGAATCGGACAAGATATTGAAAAAGGCTATAAACTCCATAAAAGTCGATGCCACCAAGGCAATTTTTGTCACTATAACAATAGCTATAATTCTCTCTCTTATCTTTACACTTATCATTACAAAAAAGATAATTTCTCCTATACAAAAACTTAAAAAAGCGATTAATCTTAGCTCAAAAAAAGAGTTAAATGAAAACATAGAGGTTGACTCTAATGATGAGATAGGTGAACTCTCCATCGCTTTTAACGAGATGGCGCATGAGCTTAATATGCTTCACTCTTCAATGGAAGAACAGATAGACCTCAAATCTATAGAACTTGAGAAGCAATTTTTAATAGACTCTTTAACAAATCTTCCAAATAGAGAAGCACTCTTTAAAAATATGAAAAATATACCAAAGTTTCATATAGCTATTTTAGATATATCCTCTTTTAAAAATATAAATGATGTCTATGGCGTTGAACTTGGCAACAAAGTAATACAAAAATTTTCCCAAAAAGTAAGACTGCAACTCAGAGGAACAGAACTAAAACTATATCGACTTAGTGCCGATGAAGTGGTGATTTTAAATCCTTCAATACAGACAGAAGATAAATTTTCACAGACAATAAAAGAGATAATAAAGGATATAGAACATAATACATTTTACTTTGATGATAAAGATTTAGAGATAGATATCTCGCTACATGCCGGTATATCTTTTGAAAAAGAACACGCAATAGAAAAAGCAAATGTTGCAATTAAAAAAGCAAAAAAAGGGCATTTAGACTCTGTTGTATATGATGAAACATATCAAGAAAATAGACACTTGACAAGTATAGAGATGATTAAAAAAATTAAACATGCTATAAGTAACTATGGTTTTATCGCTTATTATCAGCCGATTGTAGACAGAGAGAAAAATATCATAAAATATGAATCATTGGTTAGAATGAGAGACAACCAAAAAATCCTCTCACCTTTTTACTTTTTAGATATTGCTAAAAAGACAAAATATTATCAACATATTACAAGAGCAGTAATTTACCAAGCCTTTAAAGAATTTCAAGACAGAAATGAACTTATCTCTGTAAATCTATCTGCAGATGATATAATAAATAGTGATACTCAAG
>JAGHAW010000228.1 GCA_021161305.1 Sulfurimonas sp. | reverse complement strand
TTAGAAATTGACCGATACATTACTTCTAACGAAAACTCAAAAATAGTATATGCTAAAAAACTCAAAAAAAAGAACATACGAGATATGGAACGAGAAACTTAGTCCATTTTCATAGAAAGGTCTATCCAATTTGCTTGATGGATTAGTGAACCGCTACTTATGGCATCTACTCCACTTTTAGCGTAAGACTCTATAGTTTCAAGAGAGATATTTCCACTTGCTTCTAAAAGAATATGTGGGTAGTTTTCATCTCTGTATGCAACAATTTCACTAATTTGCTCTGGCATCATGTTATCGCACATCACTATGTCACTTCCACAGACAAAAGCTTCTTTAGCTATTTTAAATGTTTCAGCTTCTATCTCAATTTTAGTAGTGAATGGTATCTCTTTTCTTGCCTTAATTATGTAAGCTTTTAAATCTTTTATAGTTTTTAGGTGAGTATCTTTTATCATTAGACTGTCATCTAAACCCATTCTATGATTTACTGCCCCACCTATTCTTGTTGCATACTTCTCAAAAACTCTTAACATCGGTCTTGTTTTTCTTGTATCTAAAAGTTTTACACCATAAGGAGCGATAATATCTGCATACTTTCTAGTCAGTGTAGCGATTGAACTAGCGTGCAGAAGCATATTTAAAATTGTTCTCTCATCTCTTAAAAGCGTATGAGAATCACCTCTGATGATTGCTAAAACATCGCCTTTAACAAAACTATCCCCATCATGCTTACCCCAAACAATATCAAGACCTTCAAGACGAGCTAAAACATCTATATATTTTTGACCGGCAATAACACCGTCACTTTTTGCGATAATATCAGCCTTAGCATCTACTGCATCTTCAACAAGGGCATACAAATCACCTCTTCCTACATCCTCAGCCAACGAGGCTTTTACAAATTCTTCTATCATAATGCCAACATCCTCTCTAGTGCAATTTTTGCCCATTTTTGTGTCTTTTCATCTACTTCTATCTCATTTATAGGTTTACCCTCATCTATCGCTTTTAGCGTCAAATAAACATCTTGCAGAGTTGTTTCATTCATAGTTGGACACTCTGGTTTTGTGGAAGATAATATATAAGTATTACTTGGACGAAGACGATTTACCATATTAAATTCTGTTCCAACTGCAACTTTTTGCTCTGCTGGTAGTTCTTTTATGTACTTTATAAGTTGTGAAGTTGAACCGACAAAATCACTGGCATTACAAATAGCAGGGTCACACTCTGGATGTACTGCTATTAAAATATCTGGAAATTTTTTACGATAAAACTCTATATCTTCAAGAGTAAAAAGCTGATGAACAGAACAGAAACCATCAAAACAGATAATGTCAGATTCACTCAAATCACTGCCATCACCAATCACACAAGATTTCAGTCCCATCTGATTTGCTATATTTTGACCTAAACATCTATCTGGAACAAAAAGAATTTTTTTACCCTCTTTTAGTGCTGCAGTTATGATATGTTTGGCATTTGCACTTGTACAAACCATACCACCCATTTCACCAACTTTTGCTTTTACTTCTGCACTCGAGTTAATGTAAGTAATCGGTAAAATATTTTCATTTGTTATGCCACTATCATTGAGAGCTTTTACTGCCTCATCGTACTGAGCACCATTAATCATACTAGCCATAGCACAAAGAGCAACTTTTGGCATAACTACTCTTTTACTTGGAGAAAGAACTTTTACACTCTGTCCCATAAAACCAACGCCGCAAAAAAGCACAAACTCAGCATCATCATCTCGTGTTTTAACTGCAAGTTCAAGTGAATCACCCGTTATATCACCCACTTCAAAAACTTCATCTCTTTGGTAAAAGTGTGCGACAACAGTTACACTTAACTTCTCTTTTAGTTCATCTATTTTAGTTTTTAACTCTTCATTTGTATATTGCAAAAAAATGTCCTACTTTTATATTCTCATAATTATATCAAAAAAAATTTATATGCTTATAAACATATAGAGTGTAGAATGTCATCAATTTTAAATGAGGTATTTTATGGAATTTTTATTTAACACAAATGTTCAGTTTTTTATAGCGGCTTATCTTGTAGGTGGCATACCCTTTGGTTTGCTGTTGGCGAAACAGTTTGCCGGTGTAGATGTTAAAGCGAGTGGAAGTGGCAGTATTGGTGCTACAAATGTTTTAAGAGTTGTAAAAGAGACAAACCCCACTTTGGCAAAAAAGTTAGGTGGAGCTACTTTGGCTCTTGATGCAGTAAAAGGTATCTTAGTTTTAGCTATCGCTTATTTTGCAGGAATGAGCGAGGCTACGCTTTGGGGCATTGCAGTTTTGGCAGTTGTAGGACACTGTTTTAGTCCATATCTTGGCTTTGAAGGTGGAAAAGGCATAGCTACTGGAATGGGTGTTATGATGTTTATGTTGCCATACGAAACTATCATTGCTTTAGTTGTTTGGGCTGTTGGTGCAAAAACTATTCGTATTTCTTCTGTTTCATCACTTACTGGAGTAGCTACTCTTTTAATCTCTAGTTTTTACATCCATCCGGATATAGCTCATGCACCAGTTGTATTTATAGTTTTTCTGCTTTACTATAAACATATACCAAATATTATTCGTCTGTTTAATGGTGAAGAAAAAAGAGTATGACTATCCATATCCAAGATTTAAAATTTCAATGTATCATAGGAATTTTAGATTTTGAAAGAATCACTCCTCAAGATGTTATTATAAATCTGGAAATAGATTATGATTATAGAGATGATTTTATAAACTACGCCAAAGTTGTTACTCTTATAAAATCAGATATGATAAAAAACAAATTTCTTCTTCTTGAAGAAGCTTTAGATGATTTATCTCTAAAACTTAAAAAAGAATTTTCAACAATCAACAAGCTTAACTTAAAAATAACAAAACCATCCATTTTAAAGGGCTGCAAGGTAAGTGTAAGTAATTTTTACAACTTCAATTCTTAATCCTAAAT
>JAGHAW010000159.1 GCA_021161305.1 Sulfurimonas sp. | reverse complement strand
ACTCGTTACTAAACTCCAGCTTGATAATTATATTACTCCTATATTAGACTTCTTGCATAACCTAGATTCCGTGTTTGCTATGCCCCTTGAGTGTAAGCACGGAATGACGCTTCTTTCACACTCTCCAGGCGCAAGAATGACGATGACTCTGTTAAATATATGCATCTAATGAAAAATTTATTTTCAATTTTTGATTACCATGTAGGTATCTACATGCTATAATCACACTAAAAAAAGAGAAATTATGCAGATAAAAGTTCAGCCTATGGGTATGTATCAAACAAACTGTTATATCGTTACTGTAGATGGCAAAGATTTCATCATAGACCCGGGAGCTAGTGCTACTGAGTGGGTTATGCAAAATGTTACAAATCCTGTTGCTATCTTAAATACACATGGACATTTTGATCATGTTTGGTCAAATGCCTCACTTCAAGAGAAATTAAAAGTTCCTCTCTATACTCCAAAGGATGATGTTGCTATGCTTGGTGCAAGCAGTTGGATGGCAGACCTGCCACCATCTACGCCAGATGTAGAAGTTCAAAATAATCAAGAGTTTGATTTTGATGGTGTAAAAGTAAAATTTCGCCACTTTCCGGGACACTCTCCAGGATGCTCTACTATAGAGATAGGCGATGCTATGTTTAGTGGTGACTTTATTTTTGAGCGTTCTATCGGAAGAACAGACCTCCCACACTCAAATCCAGCAGATATGAGGGAATCTCTAAAGAGATTTAAAATACTGGATTATGACAAAACAGTATATCCCGGTCACGGTGGAACAACTACCATAAAACAGGAACAAAAGTATGCCGACTACTGGATAGAAACTATGTAGATAAAAAAGACAAAGAGTTTTAGGATTCTTTGTTCTCCTCTTCTTCATCAAGAAGTTTTAATTTTAAAACATGACGCTCTGTAACAACAGTTTTAAACTCTCCCTCAAATACTTTTATGTCTAAAACCTGTCCGATTACATGAACATTTCTTTTTCTACCCTCTTTATGGCGAACTTTAGCGACAAAATTTACCTCATCACCAAATTTTACAGGAGATAAAAACTGAGAATCACATGCCACTAAAACTACATTTTTCTCATTTACAACAGCCATAGCAGCATAATCAGCAGCACTAAAGATAAAACCTCCATGAATGAGACCTTGATCATCTGCAACCATATCAGATGTAGTCAGAAGTCTTAACTCAACATGATTTTTATCCATCTTCTGTATCTCACCACACAAATCACGATTGATAGATTGATGAGTCTCTAATAGCACTGTATACTCTTCCATATAATCAGATATCTCTAACTCATCTATCTGTTCTTCACTCATAACACTCATTTTTTATCCTTAATCAATTTTACATATATCCTAGCAGGAGCCGGATAACCCTCAACTGTTTTAGTTTCATCTTCCGGATCTAAAAAATCTTCCAAAGACTGCCCCTCTATCCATTCCGTTTTTCTCTGTTCATTCGCCTCTGTAACAGAAGTTTCTAAAACCTCAAAACTACTAAACCCAGCTCTTAAACACCAGTTTTTCAAAGCACCTATAGTAGGCACAAAATAGATATTTGGTATCTTTGAGTAAGATGATTTTGGACATAAACAAATCTCACCTTCACCCTCTATGTAAAAAGTATCTAAAATAACTTCGCCCTCTTTATCTAGCCCTTTATACAACTGTTTTAGCATTGCAACAGGGTCACTTCTATGATAAAGTACACCTAAACAAAAGATAGTATCAAACTTCTCTTCGTAAAACTCAAGATGCTCGACACCCAAAAGCTCATAAACTATATCACTCTTAATAAAATAATTTATAAAATCAAACTGTGTTTTATAGAGTGGCGACGGGTCAAAACCAACTAACAATTTTGGCTTATCTTCTTGCATACGAAATAGATAGTAACCATTGTTACAACCTATATCGGCAACTCTTTTATCTTTTAAATTAAAATGTGGTCGTAAAAGATTGTATTTTATATTACTTTTCCATTCGCTGTCTATATATGTACCAAAAAGTTCAAAAGGTCCTTTTCTCCAAGGCATAAGAGATTTAGCACTCTCTTTTATATCTTGTGGATAATTTCCACTAACTTTTACAACATCACCTATCTCTACATGCCAAGTTCCAGATGCCAAACTTTCAACAGTTTTACGAAGTGGAGCTATATTTTTCCAACTCATCCACTTTTGTCGCTCTTTTCTTAAATCTTCTAAGTTCATTTTATTCTTTTTATATCAAAATTTTAATATAATTGTATCTAAATTAATTCAGGATATTTAATGAGATTAGAGAAAAAAGCTACAGTAGTTTCAACATCAGTTGCGGGGTTGTTGGTATTGATAAAAATGACGGTTGGGATTTTAAGTGGTTCTATTGCTGTTTTAGCATCTGCGATTGATTCTTTTTTAGACCTTACCGTCTCACTATTTAACTACTTTGCACTGAATTCTGCCGAAAAAGACCCTGATGACCAGTTTCACTATGGTAGAAGCAAGATAGAACCTCTTGCAGCAGTTATAGAGGGTGTGGTAATCTCATCATCTGCCCTTTTTATTCTCTATGAAGCACTAGTTAAAATCACTCACCCAAGAGAGATGAGTCATATGAGTGAGAGTATCACTGTTATGATAGTATCTTTTATTATCACTGCTTTTTTAGTTGCTTTTTTAAACTTCGTAGCTAAAAAAACCAAAAACATGGTTATAAAAGCAGATGCACTTCACTATAAAACAGACCTTTTCTCAAATGGAGCAGTTTTAATAGCTCTAGTTCTCATTTCCTACACAGCAGAGGAGTTAATCGACCCTATCTTAGGTGTAGGAATCGCCATCTATATGATTTACTCTGCTATCCCTATCATAAAAGAGGGAGTTTTAATGCTTCTTGATGCTGCCCTTCCACAAGAAGATATAGATCGAATCATAGAAACCATACATAGTGAACCCATGATTACTGACTATCATTTTTTACAAACAAGGGAAGCAGGTTCAAATATCTTTATATCTGTTCACACAGTTTTTAATGTATCTATCTCACTCTATGATGCACATCTAATAGCAGATAATGTAGAAGCAAATATAAAAGCTCTTTTTAAAGATAAAATTGTCCATACGCTGATTCATATGGATCCTTATGATGATTCTATAATAAATGGAATAGAAGATGGACATTAAACTTAAATCTGTGTTGTAACAGGGAATAAAGGGAATATAATCAAACCAAAATATAAAATTATTATTGTAATAATATCTTTTTTTGTGGCACTATCTCTTATTATTATGGCGATAAATTACACCGTATCACTTCTGCCAACACACTAAATATTCTATGGCATATAGAACTTTCACATGCCACAGAAGTTTAACTACTTAGCATACTCCACAGCCCTACTCTCTCTAATGACATTTACTTTTATATCACCAGGGTACTGAACTTTTTCCTCTATCTCTTTGGCTATTTCTCTAGCCATTAAAACAGATTCGTCATCATTTACCAAAGTAGCATTTACTAGAACTCTTACTTCTCGTCCGGCATTTATGGCATAGGCTTGTTTAACACCAGTATGATTTGACGCTATCTCTTCTATCTCTGTTACTCGTTTTAAAAAGCTCTCTAAAACTTCTCTTCTTGCACCTGGACGAGCTGCTGAGAGTGCATCAGCAGCACAAACGGCTCCAGCTTCTATAGAGTCAATGTCTTCATGTCCGTGATGAGCGTAAATAGCATTTATAACTACACTGTTTTCATTATAACGATTACAAATATCAGCACCTAAATCAACATGATTTCCATCAATATCATGGGTAAGTGCTTTTCCTATATCATGAAGCAAACCTGCTCTTTTTGCCAAAACTGGGTCTCCACCCATCTCTGCTGCCATAATACCGGCTAAATGTGCCACTTCAAGAGTATGTGCAAGAGCATTTTGTCCATAACTGGCTCTGTAACGAAGTCGCCCTATAAGCTTCATAAGTTCAGGATGCATAACACCAACATTCAAGTCAGCTACAACTTCTTCACCTTCGGCAAGAATACCAGCTTCAAATTCATCAGAAACCTTCTGAAAAATCTCTTCAATTCTTGCAGGTTGAATCCTTCCATCTTCTATAAGCAACTCCAGAGTTTTTGTTGCAATAGCACGACGATAGAGATTAAAACTGCTAACCATAATCGCATTTGGTGTATCATCTATAATAATATCAACACCCATCAGAGTTTCAAGAGCCTTAATGTTCCTACCCTCTTTACCGATAATACGACCCTTAAGCTCATCATTTTCAAGATGAACTAAATTTGTAAGTCTCTCAGAAGCAAACTCTCCTGCAAAACGGCTCGTAGCTTGAGCCAAAATATAGTTGGCTTTCTTTTTTGCCGTATCTTTAGCTTCATTTTCATATCGTCTTACTATATGTGCCACATCCCCACGACACTTCTCTTCCATCTTTTCAAGCAAAACCTGTTTTGCTTCACTTTGAGTCATTCCTGCACTGTGTTCTATTGCATGAAGTGCCTCATCTATTTTTATTTCATATTTATTTTTCAGTGAGTTTAACAGTTTCTCATTTCTCTCTAAATCAACTCTTTTAGCTTTTACTACACCACTCTCTTCTTGAATCTTTCTCTCTTCAATCTGTTTATAGCGTCTAAAACTCTGCTCTTTTCGTATTACATCATCTTCTCTTTGATGAAGATCTTTTTTAGCTCTATCTTTTGCACTCTCATAGTGCTTAACAGCTTCTAACTCAATCTCTTGAGATTTTAGATTTGACTTATGCAAAAGAAGTTCTGCTTCATTTTCTATAGCAGAAGCTTTTGCTTTTGCCTGATCTATGTAAATATCGAAATTAGCACTAGTTATTTTTTTAGAGATGAAAAACCCGACAACCCCACTAAGAGTAGTTACAAAACCACCCAGTAGTACTTCGGTTAACATCTTTATTTCCTCTTATTGACCCTAGCCATAGGTAACTTTTTTACCTTTGGTGTTAGTAGTAAATCACATTTGACATCATAACTGTCACAAATAAATTTTTTCGTATAACAAAACTCTGGTTGTATAAAAATCGTGTATGGTCTTTTTTGTAACTTTTCAAAGAAACGATCATACATTCCTTTTCCAAAACCTACTCTTTGTAAATTTCCGTCTACCCCAACCGCAGGTACTATAGCTATATCAATTTTTTTTATATTTCTTGTTGTATTTCCCGCTTCAAAAATACCGAATTTACTTTGTTTAAGCGGTAATCTAAATGGTACCATTTTAAAACTTTCGCCTTGCATAAACGGTACAAAGACATCACACCTTTTTCGCATTTCAAGAAGTGTTTTCATAATATCTGCTTCAAATGGTAACGGACAATAAAAGAGAATTTTTCTGTTTTTTATTTTTTTCAACTCCATAGATAATTGTCTGTTTAATTTTGCATTACGATAAAACCTATTATGTATAGGAAGATTCTTTATTTTTTTCAGACAATTTTCTCGAAATTTTACTTTTGTAAGAGACATATAAAAACTTTCGGTTATAATTTCCTCATATTTTAGCGAAAAGGCACTTCAAATGTTAAAAAAATCAATTTTACCAGCACTTCTTACCATTATTTTCATATTTCAAGGATGTTCTAACGATAATAATGAAGAAGCAAACAGCATGATATCTGCAAATGAAAATGTATTGACTTCACTTAAAAACACTCAGTATATTGTAACTCAAGAAGCAGATGGCTTTAAACTCGAAAATGCAGAGGGTAAAGTTGTTATATATGATATTTTTGCTACTTGGTGTCCACCATGTAGAAAAGCTGCAACACATCTTAGTTCGCTTCAAAAAAAGTATAAAGATGATTTAATTGTTATCGGTATAACCATAGAAGATAACGCACCAAATGCTAAACTAGAAGAGTTTAGAAAAAGTTACAATGCTAACTATGTCCTAGTTAATTCTGATCAGAATCGTCCACTGGCTGATAAAATTGTAGATAGTCTTGGTTTGGGTGATAGATACCCTATTCCCATTATGGCACTCTATAAAGATGGTAAATATATAACTCACTATATCGGTGCAATAGAAGAGGAATTTATAGAGAGTGACATCAAAAGAGCTTTAGGAAAATAGGAGAACTTAAAATGTTTGGATTTATAAAAAAATCACTTAGCAAAACTGTTGAAGCTATAAAGACAGTAGCACCAAAGAAAAAAATCTCATTTACAAAAGATGAACTTGAAGATATTTTACTAGAAGCTGATGTTGAGTATGATTTAGTTGAGATTATCATAGAACAAACTTATCAAAATAAAATCACAAGAGATATTTTACGCTCAAAACTTTTAGCAACTCTGGCATATACTACATATAAAGAGCCAGAATACAACGCCCCTTTTGTTGAACTTATAGTTGGCGTAAATGGTGCTGGAAAAACAACAACTATCTCTAAACTTGCTCAAAGATATAAAAATGAGGGTAAAAAAGTCATCCTCGGTGCAGGAGACACTTTCCGTGCAGCAGCCATAGAACAACTTACACTCTGGTCAAAAAGGCTAGATATACCCATAGTTTCTTCAAAGCAAGGACACGATAGTTCAGCCGTAGCATACGATACAATAGACTCTGCAAAATCAAAAGGTTTTGACAATGTTATCATAGATACAGCGGGGAGACTTCACACCCAAACAAATCTGGCGAATGAACTTAAAAAGATAAACCGTATCTGTGACAAAGCACATGCTGGAGCACCACATAGAACAGTTCTTATCATAGATGGAACACAAGGTAACTCAGCCATAGCCCAAGCAAAAGCTTTTAACGAGATGATAGGTATAGACGGTATAATCATCACAAAACTAGATGGCACAGCAAAGGGTGGCAGCGTATTTAGTATAGCTTATGCACTCGAACTTCCTATACTCTATATAGGAACAGGGGAACAACCAGAAAACTTAGTACCATTTGACAAATATGAATTTGTTGATGGACTTTTAGACGCTATTTTTACAGAAGGATCAAAGTGAAAAAATTATCAATTACATTCAAAAATATTGCTTTAGTTAAGGAGATAGAATCTCCAGAAAATCCAGGTGGATTAGAAAAAAGAGTTGCTTTAACTCCTCAAGATGTCGGACAACTAACAGCTGTGGGTGTTAAGGTATTTGTTGAGTATGGTGCAGGACTCGGCGTCGGTTTTGAAGATGAAGAGTATCTTCAAAATGGTGCTTTAATGCAAAATGCACATGAGATATATGTAAATAAAGATATGATTATCAAATTTAAAGGTCCCTCTTTAGAATCAATCTCACAGATGAAAAAAGGCTGTACTCTCTTTTGTATGGCACATTTTCACTCTTTTCCCGATCGTGCAAAAATGCTTGAAGATTCAGAGATAAATGTTATAGCTATGGAGGAGATTCTTGAATCTCCCAAAGTTCAAACAGATGAGCAAATATTGGCACGAGCTGCAATGGCTGAGGCACTAAAAGATTTCATCAAGAACGATAATATTGGAGATCTGAAAATATTTGTTATTGGTCGAAATGAGAGACTCGCAGGTGCCGTAAGAAGAGCTGGAAACCGTAATCCCCACTCACTAAACATGATTCACAGTGATGTAGAGTTTGAAGAGTTAAAAGAGAGAGGTAGTCATACTCTCTATTTTTATGATAGTGAAAATTTCGATGACACAAATGAGTTAATTGCAAAATTAAGAGAGAGTAGTTGTCACATTTTCGACCTGCATGATTTTGAATTGCAAAACGGGGAAAAAGCAATCGCTGATTATAGAAAAAAACATACTCCTTTTGAGTTTGGTTTGAGAAGAATCCAATGTCTTCATGAGACAGGACAAGCTGGTGCAAGATATGGAATCAAACTACTAAAAGAGAATAAACCCGATTTAGATATTCGTGAAGCAAAAGTTGTGGTACTTGGTTATGGTAATGTAGCAAGAGGTGCAATGCATGAGATATATGACCATGGATTTAAAAATATAAATATTTTAGGTCGCACTCAAACGACTAAAGAGAGAATAGACTACTGGTTGAGAGATGTTGATTTAGTTGTAAATGGGGCAGAGATTCCTAGAGAGATGAGAGGTATAACCTATCTTGTAAGCAATGACCATCTAAAACGGGTAATTCCAGAAGGTTCTGTTGTAATCGACCTTGTTGGCGGAAGTGAAACAAATAGAAGTGCTGTTGAATCTGTTCTTAGTTGTACATTTTTAACCCAACCTCATTTTGTTCAAGACGAAGTTACAGTTTCAGCACTATGGGGTTGGCCGATGCTCGGAATGATGAGAGAGAGTGCTATAAAATACTCAAGTCAAATTGTAGATGTTCTAATCCAAAGAGAAAAAGTTATAGAGGGACTTGGCAACTTAACAGCCGGAGTAAAAAGAGCATTGGTTTGTGGACCATTTAAATAGAAAAAACATGACAATTTGTCATATTTTTCAACTTCTACATATCAAGATAGTATAATTTATCAATTTTAAATATCAAGGTAAATTTATGGCTAAGAAAAAAATCCTCTTTGAGTGCCAACACTGTGGACTAACTACCCCCAAATGGATGGGTAAGTGTACAAATTGTGGAGCATGGGATTCATTTATTGAGCTAAATGAACATCAGCAAGATGTTGTAAAACAGACAAAATCAACATCTTCTACTGTTTCTAAAGCTATAAGTATAAATAATATACAAGAGAGTGAAGTTTTTAGATACAGCTCACTTGACAAAGAGTTAGACGGTGTTTTAGGTGGTGGTATCGTTCCCGGTTCACTTACTCTTATAGGTGGTAGTCCCGGAGTTGGTAAATCTACACTACTTTTAAAAGTAGCCTCAAATATCTCTTCAACTGGTAAAAATGTTCTCTATGTTACGGGTGAAGAATCAGCCGGACAGATAAAACTTCGAGCAAACAGACTTAAAGCCAACAATGACACTCTCTATCTTCTAAGTGAGATAAGATTAGAACAAGTTTTAGTTGAACTTGAACATAGAGAGTATGAGTTTTTAATTATAGATTCCATACAAACCATCTACTCCGAAAACATCACTTCAGCCCCCGGTTCAGTTACTCAAGTCAGACAGATAACATTTGAGCTTATGCGTATAGCAAAAGAAAAAAACATTGCCATCTTTATCATTGGTCACATCACAAAAGAGGGTTCTATAGCAGGTCCTAGAGTTTTAGAACATATGGTTGATACCGTTTTATATTTTGAAGGAGATTCATCACAGGAACTTCGTATACTTAGAGGCTTTAAAAATCGTTTTGGTGCTACAAGTGAGATAGGTGTTTTTGAAATGAGAGCTGAGGGGTTGGTATCTGCTACAAATATTGCATCAAGATTTTTCAACCGTGATTCAACACAGTCTGGCTCAGCACTAACTGTAATAATGGAAGGCTCACGCCCTATCATACTTGAAGTTCAAGCTCTTGTATCAGAATCACACACTCCAAATTCAAAAAGACAAGCTACTGGATTTGATAACAACAGACTAAATATGCTACTAGCACTTTTAGAGAGAAAACTAGAGATTCCTCTCTCTGGATATGATGTTTTTATAAATATTACCGGTGGTATTAAAATCACTGAAACAGCAGCAGATTTAGCAGTTCTTGCAGCAATTATAAGTAGTTTTAGAGATAGAGCAATCTCAAAAGAGACAGTTTTTATAGGTGAAGTCTCTCTTGTTGGTGATGTTAGAGAAGTTTATGCCCTTGATGTCAGACTAAAAGAGGCTAAAATGCAAAATATTTCCAAAGCACTTTTAGCAAAAAAACCATTAGAAAAAACCACTATAAAAACTTTTATAGTTGATGAAGTCACAAAACTTTTAGAATGGTACTAGCTGATGTTATGCACTATAATGAGCAAAGCCCATTATAGTGGCAGGGACACAATGTCCCTACAACCCCCTAAAGCTACAAAATGTAAACATTTTGAGAATATATTGATT
>JAGHAW010000034.1 GCA_021161305.1 Sulfurimonas sp. | reverse complement strand
TAACGATTCTCTACCATATATAAAAAATCATTTAGCAATTATCTATATAAAAAACAGAAAAATCATAGAGATAAAATATCTAAAAGAGTTATCTTCTTTTAATCATATAGCCAACTGACCTAATATTAATAATAAAATCTTCTTTGAGATTTTTTTTAAGCCTATTTATCTCAGCTCTAATTGTTGCATTGTCAATATTATAGTCATTCCAGACATAATCTCTAAAACGATCATAGTCAACCACACTTCCACAGTTTGCAGAAAGCAGATTTATAATTTGTAACTGTCGTTTTGGATAAGCTTCCGGCTCATTATAAAAAAATAGTTCATTTGATTTTGTATTGAAACTATAGCCCTCTGAAAGTCTAGTATGTTCTTGTGGAGTTTGATGAATTCTAAGCATCTTATCGATTCTTAAAGAAAGCTCCTTTAAATGAAATGGTTTTTTAAGATAGTCATAACATCCTAATTCAAATGCCCTAGAAATTTCCTCTATATCGATAAGTGCACTTATAAATATAGCCGGTGTTTGCACCTTACTCTCATATAACTCTTCAAGCAGACTCAATCCATCTATCCCTGGTACATTTATATCAAGAATCAGCAAATCAAACACCTCTGTTTTAAGAGTTTGTAATGCTGAGTTGCCTTCTCTAAAACTCTCAACAATATGTCCAGTTGTTTGAAGATACTTTACAATCGCTCCACTAAGCATCATATCATCTTCTAGTAGCAATATTTTCATCTAACGCTCCAGTTTAAAGATATAACTAAAAGAGGTTATATCTTCATTTGAGACTACTTTTATAGTAACATCTTCCTCATCACATATCTGATTAACAAGGTTAAGTCCTAATCCAAAACCATCTTTTGATATACCTTCTCTATAAAATGGCTCAAAAATTTTCTTTTGATTTTGAATATGTGTTGATTTACTAGATATTGTAACTATGCATTCTACTTTAGTCCCATTTAACGAGATTAAAATAGTTTCATTTTCAAGAGTATATTTAATGGCATTTGTAAGGTTATTATCAATCACTCTTTGTAATTTTGTTTCATTAAACTTTACTATCATCTCCTCCACATCACTTTCAAAGCAAAAAGACAAATTTGATTGCAAGGCTACTTCTGTAAAAAAGTCTATACGACTTCGTAAGTACTCTACAAAATCCATATTATGGGTTGGATAATTCATCTGGTCTTTTTTCACAAGATAACTCAAGTCATCATAGATAGTAAAAACATTTTTCATAGCTGCTTCTATATTTGACAAGTATGAATTTCTGCCATACTCTAGCTCATAAAGCTCTATATTGCTCATAATAACAGCAAGAGGAGTCACTGTTTCATGGATGGCGTGTCTCATAAAAAGTTTTTGTCTCACAAGTAACTCTTGAGAATATTTCTTTTCTATAGCTAATTTTTTAGATTGATCTTCTAAATCTGAAACAGATTGTGCTATAAGATGCGTTAAAGCTTTAATGGTAGTTGCATATTCACTATATTCATTTAAGACCTCTACCTCATTCGAGTAGTGTAAAAACTTTTCACTTTCACAAGATTCAGATAGTGCGACTGCTGTTAGAGTTTGGTTTAGTAACTCATTATGCTGTTTATGATGATAAAATTCTGCATAGGTAAAGAAACCTACTGTTGGAGCAAGTCTTGCAAAAGGTTCAATTTCTACTTGAATAAACCCTGGCATATAGCGTCTTCTAGCCATACAGGAGTAGAGAAAAAATGTCTCTATCGGTACATCACAAAACTTTTCTAAAGAAATTCTTGGATTATTTATAATCATTTCTGCATTTCCAAATCCGAGTCTAACTATATCCCCACTATTTAAATTACCTGCAAAACTAAGTGAACCATCATCATGTTTAGCGATAACTGCCCGAGCGATTTTAATACCATTTTTTTCAATAATAAGCGGAAACTCTATCCCAGTTGCCGGCAGTGCATCTGCTACATCATTACCAAGGTATTTGGCATAAAAATCTACGGGAGTAATTCCATCTATACTATATACTCTATTGGCTTGGACTCTATCTATCTTATGCTCAACACCAACTGGACTCCAGTTAAAACTATAATCATTATGAATATAAAGGCTATCAGAGTTTAACGAAACACCTACTGCACCTTGATTTAAAATGTTAGAACCCTCTGAGATAAAGGTTTGTATAAACTCTCCATTATCGCCAGCCATTCCACCTGCTATTACTACTCTGTTATTTACAGATTCTATCCCTTTTAAAAACTCCTCTCCATTTGTCGTTGTTCCATCGCTAAAAACAATAATCAACTTGGTGTTTGATTCAATCAAATTCTCTGCTAACTCTTTACCATTAACAAAACTATTATCCCCACTGACAAAACTGCTTTTAACATCTGTCTTTTCAAAAACAGATACCGACATAACTGTCTGTTTTGTATAGATATTGTGGTCTTGTATCTCACCATCAGTTGTGGTGCCTATGATTATGGCATGAGGAAGCAAACTACTCAATTCATTGGTAACTGCTTTTAAAACATCATAACCCTTACCACAAAAAATCTGAACTAAAATACTTTTTTGAGTTAATAGATAAGCTATATCAATAGTATCATATAAGGTTTTTTCACCCAGCGTGTAGTTAAAAGTCTTCATACCTAATATATTCTCCCTGCTTTAAAAGCAAGATAAATGCTACAAATCGTAGCACTACTCTTATAATTTTATTTAATAATTTGAACAATTATACTGTTTTATTAGATTCTTTCAAAACGCTATTTTATCGCTATATTTCATTATTACAATATGTAAGTTAAAAAAATCAAAGGAAAAAGAATGGCATATACAAAACCGGAATTTAAAGCACAATATGAAAATTTCATAGGTGGCGAATGGATAGCACCAGTTGATGGGAAATATTTTGAAGCTTCTTCACCGATAGATGGTAAAGTTATGACAAAAGTTGCTCAATCAAACAAAAAAGATATTGCACTTGCAGTTGAAGCTGGATACAAAGGCTTTGAGACATGGGGTAAAACTTCTGTAACTGAGCGTAGCAGAGTTTTAAATGCTATCGCCGATAAGCTAGAAGAAAACTTAGAGAAGTTAGCTTTGGCTGAAACTTGGGATAACGGTAAAGCAATTCGAGAAACTATCAATGCCGACCTACCTCTTACCATAGACCACTTCCGTTACTTTGCCAGTGTTATCCGTGCTGAATCAGGAACTGTTTCAGATCTTGATGCAAACACTGTTTCTCAAGAAGTTCATGAACCGTTAGGTGTTGTTGGTCAGATTATCCCTTGGAACTTTCCAATTCTTATGGCTGCATGGAAACTAGCTCCTGCCATTGCTGCTGGAAACTGTGTAGTTTTAAAACCTGCTGAACAGACTCCTATCTCTATCCTTATAATGATGGAAGTAATTGCTGATGTTCTTCCTGCCGGTGTAATCAACATCGTTAATGGTTTTGGACCTGAAGCTGGTAAACCACTAGCACTTCATCCAGATCTTAAGAAAATTGGATTTACCGGTGAGACAACTACTGGTAAACTAATTATGCAGTACGCATCAGAAAATATCATCCCTGTTACACTGGAACTTGGTGGTAAATCTCCAAATGTATTTATGGAGAGTATTATGGATAAAGATGATGCATTCTTCGATAAAGCTATTGAGGGTCTAGTTCTATTTGCATTTAACCAAGGTGAAGTTTGTACTTGTCCATCTCGTGCATTGATTCAAGAGAGCATTTATGAACCATTTATGGCTAGAGTTTTAGAGAGAATTAAAGCTATCAAACGAGGTAATCCACTAGATACTGAATGTATGATGGGAGCACAAGCTTCAAATGATCAGTATGAAAAAATTCTTCACTATATAGATATTGGTACGGCAGAGGGTGCTGAACTTCTTATAGGCGGAAACAAAGAAGAAGTAGCTGAGTACCCAGATGGATGTTTCATCCAACCGACAATATTTAAAGGTAACAACAAGATGAGAATCTTCCAAGAAGAGATTTTCGGTCCTGTTCTTTCAGTTGCTACATTTAAAGATATTGATGAAGCTATTGAGATTGCAAATGATACTATCTATGGTCTTGGTGCCGGTGTTTGGACTAGAGATGTTCATGAGATGCAAAAACTGACTCGTAGCATAGAAGCTGGTCGCGTTTGGGCTAACTGTTATCATGCTTACCCGTCACACGCTTCATTTGGTGGCTATAAAAAATCAGGTATCGGGCGTGAAACTCATATGATGATGTTAAACAACTACCGTCATACTAAAAACATCTTAACTTCTTATGATGAAAATGCTTTGGGATTCTTTTAAAATGTCAACTAAAAGAGTAGAATCAACAGAAGCCGCAAACTCCATCATCGACCAACTTAGAAAGGAACATGAGTGTGAGCTTATGTTCCATCAGAGTGGTGGATGCTGTGATGGTTCAGCACCTATGTGTTTTGAAGTCGGTGATTTTATGATTGGTAGCCGTGATGTAAAGATGGGTGAGATTCATGGCTGTGAATTTTTTATGTCACCAGAACAGTTTGAGTATATGCAAGGTACTCATTTGACGATAGATATAGTAAAAGGTAGAGGTTCTAGTTTTTCTTTAGAAATACCACTTGGACTTAGATTTATCGCTATTTCAAGACTATATACAGATGAAGAGTATAAAAATCTTGAACCCATAGAGATAGACTGATTTTCAGTCTATCCTATTAAAACAAACCTCTTAGTAACTTCCCTACTTCTTTATCAATAGCTTTACCTGCCTCTTTTTTCATTAACTCTGTAGCATCTACCTCAACTTTAGGTGAAGAAACATCTCCACTCAACTTAACAGTTAAAGGATTATGATTTGCAACAATATCTATCTTAGAACTGATTTTTTTAGTTTTTGAGTTTAGTTTAGTGTTTTTTGTCTTAATAGATGAAGTGTTTGAACGCAAATCTAATGAAGCTATAATTTTTTCTTTGTTAATAGTTGCACCTATATCACCTTTGAATTTTTCAGCATATAAATCAACTTGAGCATACTGTTTTACAAGTGTTAGAACTTGATTTTTTGTAAATTTACCATCAACCAAATGCCCAGAAAAAGTACCTTTTTTCTGAACTAAATTATAATCCACTTTAGCATTTAAAGATGATTTAAAAATCTCTGGATAGATTAACATACGAAGAGCATCAAGTGTTTGGACTGAAGTTAGGTCTGCATGAAAATCATCATTATGAAGTAGAGCATCAATCTTACCACCTACCACATTGGAGTGCATAGTAAAATCTAAATCTTTTGCTTTTTTAAGTTCCCCATTAGCAGAGATTCCACCTCTTATATGTCTCTCACTTACAAAAAACAGCTTGTCCAAACTTTGAATCTTAACTAAATAATCACTAACTAATGAGCCATCTTTAATATTAAATCTGGCTCTTTTTATATCAAGATTCGCTAAAGACGAATCTAAATCTACCTTAGTATCCGCAATATCGCCACTCAAAGTTGTAAGGGTTGAAAGCTTATAAGTTGTTCGAGGCATAGGAGTTTTAAACTTATATTCTTTGGTTATAAATTTTGAATCCAAAAGACCTTTTTGAATCTTTGATACTATAGTTCCTTTTAACTTACCACTTTTTGCATCACTAATATCTACGCTCAATGACAAGACACCATCTGTATAGTGAGGCTGTTTTACCATATATAGAACTTTTTGAAGTTTTAAGTCTTTTATAGTTGCCTTAATAGTTGCGGGATTAAACTCTTTTAGAGTAGCCGTAAATTTTGTATCTGAAGATGCTATATCACTTTTTCCATCAACAATCATTTTAGCTTTAGTGCCTTTTACGCTTCCATTTAATCTAAAAGCACCTCTCACATCTGCACCTGTTATAGGTTTTAAAACTGCCAACTCTTTTATATCTACGGCATATTTTATATCAGTTTTAAGAGGCTGGGGTATAACTTTTCCAGATGATATGATTTTTGCAAGATTTGAGCTTAGTAGATAAGTATAATCAACCCCATCTCCTTTTAATTTTGCATCTAGTTTCATATCAAATGATGTATTTGGTATGCTAACATTAAAATCATTTTTCATAAGGAAGCTATCAATTTTGCCTTTTTTAGTTACAAGCGATACATCACCATCTAAGGCATGTGGAGTTATGTTTTTAAAGTTTATATCAAGATTTATATCTGCTTTTGCATAAGAACTCTGCCCACCAAGATAGAGAAGAGAATCAAGTTTCGCCTCTTTAATCTTAGCAATAATCGAAGTTGGATTAAGTTCTGTAAGTTCTACATGGTAAGTCGTCTCACTCTTTGCAACATCACTAACTCCATCTATCTCTATAAAAGCCATATCCCCTTTCACAGTTCCATTTGTATAAAATTTCCCTTGAATCGGTGCATTGGTAAGAGATTTTAAAGCTTGAAGTTTATTCATCTCAACTCTATATGTAATATCAAAAGCTTGAGAAAAAAGAGAGTAAGTCCCATTTACAAAAAGACTATTGTCCTTATCAAGAAGTAATACTATATTAAATTCACTCATACTAAGACTAAATGAAGTAAGTTCACTATCTAATTTAGTCTGTTCTTTTATCTTAGTCTCTATAATCGGTTTTATAATACCATTTCCAAAAGAGGTAAAAGCAACTACATATATTCCGACTACTATAGTTAGTAAAATTCCACCTATCCATGCTAAAAACTTCATACTAATCTCCAAAATTAAATATTTATAATTGTACTCAAAATATCATTAAACTTTTAATTTCATACTTGACACTACCTGATTAAAGTTTATTAAGTAAAAATATTTAACTAATACTTGACATTGTTACGCTCAATATGTATAATAGTGTTATCTTTTTAGAAAAAGGAGTTATTTAACAATTATGTCTAAACAAAATAATGAAGAATTAGAAGCTGTAGATATGGATACCCAAGAAGCTGAGGCTGAAGCTGAGGCGGTTGAAAACGAATTTGATCTTTTACAAGCTGAACTAATAGAGTTAAAAGATAAGTACGCTCGTGTTCATGCTGATTTTGACAATATCAAAAAGAGATTGGAGCGTGAAAAATACACAGCAGTTGAGTACTCAAACGAGAAATTTGCTAAAGATATGATTCCAGTAATGGACGCACTTCAGATGGCACTCACTTCAACAGCAACAGTTACCGACCCTCAAGAACATTTAAATAAGTTGAGTGAGGGAATTGAGTTAACTATTAAACAATTTACTACCTCTTTAGAAAAGCATGGTGTTACAATGGTATCCCACGATGAACCGTTTGACCCAAATATTCACAATGCTGTTCAAGTGGTAGATAGTGAAGATGTTGAATCAGGGCAGATAGTCCAAACTTTTCAAACTGGTTATAAGTATAAAAACAGACCACTACGAGAAGCGATGGTTATTGTAGCGAAGTAATTCGCAAATAAAATAATTAAATAGAGGTATGCATTCCCACGCAAAGCATGGGAACGAGAAGTGCGTCAAAACACGGGGTCATTGGTTGAATTCAAACCAGTGCGTCTCAGCACGGGGTCATTGGTTGAATTTTGCAAAGCAAAATTAAACCTGTGACCTCATCAAACAAAACAAAACAAAACAAAGGAAATAAAATGAGCAAAGTAATAGGTATAGATTTAGGAACAACAAATTCATGTGTAGCAGTTTACGAGGGTGGCGAAGCGAAAATCATCCCAAATGCAGAGGGTAAAAATACAACTCCATCAGTAGTGGCTTTCACAGATAAAGGTGATGTTTTAGTTGGTGATCCGGCAAAAAGACAAGCTATCACAAACCCTGAAAAAACAATCTCTTCTATCAAGAGAATCATGGGTCTAATGATGAATGAGGAAAATGCTAAAGAAGCACACGATAAAGTAACTTACAATATCGTAGATAAAGATGGTTCAACAGCTGTTGATGTAGCAGGTAAGATTTACACTCCTCAAGAGATTTCAGCTAAGATTCTTAGCAAACTAAAAGAGGATGCTGAAACTTACTTAGGTTCAACTGTAACTGACGCTGTTATTACAGTTCCGGCTTACTTTAATGATGCACAGAGAAAAGCAACAAAAGATGCTGGTACTATCGCAGGTCTTAATGTTCTAAGAATTATCAATGAGCCAACTGCATCTGCACTTGCTTATGGTTTAGAGAGTAAAGCTGAAGAAAATGTACTTGTTTATGATCTTGGTGGTGGAACATTTGATGTTACAGTTTTAGAGATTTCTGATGGTACTTTTGAGGTTCTTGCAACTGATGGTAATGCTTTCTTAGGTGGAGATGATTTTGATAATAAAATCGTTGATATGTTAGCAAGTGATTTTAAATCATCTCATGGAATTGATCTTAAAAATGACAAAATGGCTCTTCAGAGACTCAAAGATGCAGCTGAAAATGCTAAAAAAGAGTTAAGCTCTGCAACTGAAACTGAGATTAACTTACCATTTATCACAATGACAGAAGCAGGACCACAACACCTTGTTGTAAAACTTACTCGTGCTAAGTTTGAAGGTATGATTTCTGATTTAATTGAAGAGACTATTGACCATATTAAAGTTGCAATGAAAGAATCAGATTTAGATAACAATGATATTAAAGAGATTATCATGGTTGGTGGTTCTACTCGTGTTCCAATGGCTGGGGAAGCGGTTTCTAAATTCTTTGGTGGAAAAGACCTAAACAAAGGTGTAAACCCTGATGAAGTTGTTGCTGCAGGTGCTGCTATTCAAGGTGGTGTTTTAAGAGGGGATGTTAAAGATGTTCTTCTTCTTGATGTTACTCCTTTATCACTTGGAATCGAAACTCTTGGTGGAGTTATGACTAAAATCATCGAGAAAGGAACTACAATTCCAGTTAAAAAATCTCAAGTTTTCTCAACTGCAGAAGACAACCAACCAGCTGTTTCTATCAGTGTTGGTCAAGGTGAAAGAGAGTTCGCTAAAGATAACAAATCACTTGGTCTTTTTGAATTAGGTAATATTCCAGCTGCTCCAAGAGGTGTACCTCAAATTGAAGTAACTTTTGACATCGATGCAAATGGTATCCTTACAGTTTCTTCAACTGATAAAGGTACTGGTAAATCTCAGTCAATCACAATCTCTGGTTCTTCAGGACTAAGTGAAGAAGAGATAAACAAAATGGTTCAAGATGCTGAAGAGAACAAAGCAAAAGATACAGAGAGAAAAGAGTTAGTTGATTTAAGAAATCAAGCTGATGCACTTATTGCTCAAACTGAAAAATCTTTAACTGAGATGGCTGATAAGATAGAAGCAGAAGAAAAAGCTAAAATCGAAACTGCTGTAACTGACCTGAAAGAGACTTTAAAAGATGAATCTGCTACTAAAGAGATTATCGAAGAAAAAGTAAAAACACTAACTGAAGCTGCACATAAGATGGCTGAAGAGATGTACAAAAAAGAACAAAACCCAGAAGCTGCACAAGCTGATGAGAAAAAGAAAAAAGAAGAGGACGATGTAATAGACGCTGAGATAGAGTAAAGTCTAAATATCTCTAGCATCCCTCCCTCGTTACACCTCTCCCGAGGTGTAACGCAATAAAGTTAAACAAATGAAAGAAAAAATCAAACACTACGCAAAAGAAACACTACTCTTTTTTATTTTTATACTACTCATCACAAACCTTATAAGCCTATATAAAAGTAGTGATTTAAACAAAGAATCTTTACCAAAAATGAATATAACTATACCAAATGACAAACCAATTTTAATTCATTTTTGGGCAACTTGGTGTCCTACTTGTAGCGTTGAAGCTTCAAATATAGAGACTATCTCTGAACATTACGAAGTACTGACTTTTGCAGTAAAATCAGATAAAGATGATATAGCAAAATACATGAAAGAAAATGCTCTTACTTTTAATGTTATCAAGGACAAGAATGCTTTAATCGCACATAGATTTAAAATCTCTGTCTATCCGACTACTTTTATTTATGACAAAGATAAAAATCTGGTTTTTAGTGAAGTCGGTTACACAAGCACTTGGGGACTATGGCTTAGAATGTGGTGGGCTGGGTTATAAATATTCTACATGCTATGCTGTTTCTATGGCATGTAGAAAAAAAGTCTATTTAGTAAGTCTAACCCTAACAGATTGTTCATGAGCGGTTAAACCCTCTGTATTTGCGATTAAAGCACACTCTTCTCCTATCTCATTGATAGCTTTGTGAGAAAAAGAAATGATAGAAGTCTTTTTCATGAAGTTTTCCACTCCAAGTGGAGAGTAAAACTTAGCTGTTCCACCAGTTGGAAGAGTGTGATTAGGTCCAGCTACATAGTCACCAATAGCTTCAGGAGTGTTATGACCTAAAAATATTGCTCCAGCATGTTTTATAAGTGGCAGAAGTTCAAAGGGAGATGAAGTTGCTACTTCTAAATGTTCTGGTGCTATTTTATTCATAAGTTTTATAGCTTCATCCATATTTTTAGTAACAATTATCGCTCCACGCTCCTCTATAGACTTTCTGGCAATCTCTTGACGAGGAAGTTTTAGTAACCACTTTTCTATCTCTATTTTTACCTCATCTGCTAACTTTTGTGATGGAGTGATAAGAATAGAACTAGCCATCTCATCATGTTCAGCTTGTGAGAGCAAATCTATGGCTAAGTGATTTGCATTTGCACTATCATCAGCTAAAACACCTATCTCACTTGGTCCTGCTATCATGTCGATATTTACATCACCAAAAACCATCTTTTTAGCAGTTGCTACAAAGATATTTCCTGGACCTGTGATAACATCAACTTTTGGGATATTTTCAGTCCCATAAGCCATAGCAGCGATAGCACTCGCCCCTCCAACCTTATAAACCTCACTAACTCCACACAGATGACAAGCAGCTAGTAAAAGTTCATTTGGTTCATTATCCGGCGTTGGTGTACAGACTACAATATTTTCAACTCCTGCAACTTGAGCTGGAATCACATTCATAAGAAGTGAAGATGGATAAGCTGCTTTACCACCGGGGATATAAAGACCTGCACTATCAACAGCAGTCACTCTCTGCCCTAAAATAGTTCCATTTGGCTCATCATCAAACCAACTTTTTGGCTTCTGCTTTTCATGATAAACTTTGATTCTGTCATAAGCCATGTGAAGAGCAGATTTTAACTTTTCATCAATGTTGTTATATGCTTTTTCCATTGATTCAGTAGAGATTTTCAAATCCTCATCACTGCTTGGTTTCCAGCCATCAAACTTTGAAATATGCTCTTTTAAGGCTCTGTTTTTATCTTTTTTAATCTCATCAATAATATTTCCAACTATAGCACCCACTTGTGCCATATCCATCTTTCCACGACCAAGGAGTTCATCAAACTCTGCTTGAAAACTATTTTTTGAACTGTTTGTAAAAATCATTTCGTTTTTACTCCCTTATTTAGAGTATCAAACTCTGTTTTTACAGTTGCCAAAGCTTCTAAAAAGTCTTTTGATTTAACCATACCCATTATTGGTTGAAACATTGGCGTACCATCTGGAAGTAAAAACCATATAGTAGGCAAACCAGGGGCATACAACTCTTTTGGTATATAATCATGCTCATCAACTTGAGCTATGATTGAGACATAGTCTCTATCTAATGCTTTTACAACTGTTTTATCTTTAAAAGTTGTATCTTTTAGTATTACACAATATTTACAAGTATCTCGAGATACAACAAATAGAACAGGCTTATTTTGTGCCTTTGCCAGTTTCATTCCACTCTCATAATCTTTTGCCCAGCTTATATTTGCTGCCATCGCAGTCGTAGCAAATGCAAGTACTATATATATTAAAAATTTACGCATATTTTTTTACCTTTTTTAGAAGTTCTTTTGAGCAATTTAATGCACTTTTATCTGTTACATCTATAACAATATCAGCCAGTTCAAGATACTCTGGTCGTCTCTGTCTGTACAACTCTTTGGCTTTTTTCAAATCTTGCAAGAGTGGTCTCTTTTTGAGTTTTTTTGCTGCATTTGGATGCTCTTTTATTCTTTTAATTATAGCATCAAAAGGAGAGTCTAAAAGAACTACAATTCCAATTTTTTTTAAGTTTTTCACTTTGTAAAATCCACCACCTGTAGAAATCAAAGTATCACTCACACTATTTTCAAGCCAAGTAGAAAGATTTTTCTCCAACTCTCGGAAGTAACTCTCACCCTCATCCTCAAAAATAGCCTTGATTTTTTTGTTTGTCATACTCTCTACAAGGTCATCTGTATCTATGGCAATGTAGTTGGAATGTTTTATAACTTCACGAGCTACACTACCCTTTCCTACACCCATAAATCCGATTAAAATAATATTTTTCACTCTCTATACTCTCCTAAGAAGTTGCAAATGCACTCATATCAAAATCTGGTTTTGTTTTTTTAATTTTCATATAGAGTAGAACAGGTGCAATAATATTGTACTCTAAAAGCATCATACTTGAGATAAAACAGATAGCTGAAATCTCTAAAAATTGTGAATAAAAAAATGTTATAACAAAACCAAAAAACGAGAGCATAAGCAGGATGAACTGCAATTTTGCTAATCGTTTATTTATCATCTCATTGATAGTAGGAATCGTCATATAGCCCATAGCATTTAGATGAAACCAAACTAAAAACGGCACTATTTTATATAACATACCAACCATAATAGCAAAGATAAAACCACCTCCGATAAAGAGACCAACAAGCACGGTATATTGGTTATCAAAGTAGTCATCAAAAACCCAGAAAAATGAACCTAAAGTTAAAAAGATACTTGAAACTCTCCAATACCAAACCGTTACATCACTGATGGGACGACGACGAAGGTTTAACTTTTTCCAAACCGTAGTGGCAAAAGCCCAGAAAAAAAGTGCTATCCAAATTTTTGCAAGGTATGAATAAGCATCGAAATAGATATTTAAAAAAAGCCATAAAACAAGTCCAAAACTTATAATCCAGACTACTCTTTTTTTACAAAACTGTTTAAATCTCGGAGCAACATAGAACATAGGTAAAACCTGAAAAGTTACGCCTATTATCAAGATACCCCCAAAACCAAATATACCCCAAACACTATGTATATTTGCAACCACATATCTATACTCTGCAAAATCATTATCTATATATGTAAGAAGTAAGAACAGCCCCATAATAACCACAAGAGAGGCAAAAACAAGACTTGTACTCATCGCTTTTACTGTAGCATTGAAATTTTTAACTTTTAAAATGGCTAAGACAATCACACCTATCATAAGTGTAAAACCTACACCCAAAGAGAGAAGTGATATGATGTTAAAGAGCGTACTTTCACCCATTAAACCAAGTAGCATTGTCAAAACACCAACCACTAAAAGCCCAAATGAGATCTTTGATATAGCATCAACTTTTGGAATCACAACACCCGCTAAAACAGGTAACATCTGAGTTAAAGAACCAAGCATTACAAAACCCAAAAAACCGATAGTTATAGCATGTGTAATAACGACACTATCCATTGAATATCTACTGCTTAGCATATCTACACTACTAAAAAGAATCATAAAACCAGCAATAATTCCAAAGACTGGGGCTACAAGATAAAATCTAAGCGGTGCCGATATTGGCGGTGCTTGATCCATTGATAAGCCATTAAAATCCACTTATAATACCTAAGCTTATTGAACTGTCATAGATTGCATCATCTCTACAACCTCATCAGACTCTGCATTTAAATGTTGCTGTGCCAAAGGATAGAGCATCTGCTCCTCTTTCATATTGTGTTGCTGAAGCAAAATCATGAGAGTCTCTGTTAAACCAAAAAATCTGTCACTATTGTTATCATCTATGGCTTCACACATCTGTTTTGTTAAGTTTCTCATCTGAGTATGTTCATGTCTCATCATAGAAGTAGGACCCTCTGTCATGCCTGTTTTTTCTTCAAACTCTTTAAACATAACACGCTCTTCCATCTGGAAGTGTCTCTCTGTCGCATCTTTAAACTCTTCACACGCTGCTTTGGCATCGCCAAGAGAAACCATAGCCTTATCTTCCATCACAGCAAAAAGCTCATCACATCTACTATGGTCTGCTGTTAAAAATTCTTTAATCGAACTCATAATTTATACCCTCTTTAATAATCGCGTTATTATATACAAATAATCTAAATACAAAATATTATAAATCAATAAAACCATCACCCTCAACTTGAAACCGTCACTCTCAGCTTGACTGGGAGTCTAATATATTAATGCTATGCATGTAGAGTTCTTGGCATGTGTAGTAAAAAGATATAACAAAACAGAGTATCCAATAAGTAGCCTCACGGCGACTTATCGGCTATCTTCAGTCGTTATGTCTAAAAGGAAGATAAACATGGAAATTAAGCAATATTCAATTTGAATGGTTGATTTAGGTGATGAAGAATGCAGTAAAGGTCATGAACAATATTCTAATCGACCGTTTTATGTTATAAGTTCAACAGGATATAATTTAAGGTCAAGTACACCTATTGGTTTTTTTGTTTCCACAAGTGAAAAAAAATCTCAAAAAGAATTTAC
>JAGHAW010000111.1 GCA_021161305.1 Sulfurimonas sp. | reverse complement strand
GTATAAAACACCTATCTACAAACCATCAGGAGAGGATACTTTTGTAACTCAATACTCTCTTAATTATCTTGAAGATGTGGATTTAATCAAGTTTGACTTCCTTGGTTTAAAAACTCTTGATGTGATTGATAATGCGATAAAGCTTATAAAAAGAAGATATGACAAAGATGTTGTTTGGCATAAGATAGATGAAAATGATAAGAAAGTTTATGAGGTAATTAGAACTGGCGAGACAGTTGGAATGTTTCAGATAGAGTCTTCTGGTATGCAGGATTTAAACAAACGATTAAAACCGGATAATTTTGAGGATTTAATTGCTGTTCTTGCACTTTACAGACCGGGGCCTATGGAATCTGGAATGCTTGATAGTTTTGTTGAGAGAAAGCATGGACGAGAGGCGATTGAATACACTTTTGACATAATGGAGCCGATTCTAAAAAATACTTACGGGGTCATTGTTTATCAAGAACAGGTTATGCAGATAGTTCAAAATGTCGGTGGATTCTCTCTTGGTTATTCTGATATCATCCGTCGTGCTATGGGTAAGAAAAAGGATATGGCTACTTACAATGCAGAGTTTAGTGAGGGTGCAGCAAAACAGGGACATCCTTATGATGAAGCGAGTAAACTTTTTGATTTAATTGAAAAATTTGCTGGATATGGTTTTAACAAATCTCATTCGGCTGCTTATGCCATGGTAACATTTCAAACAGCATGGTTAAAAACTTACTATCCAAATGAATTTATGGCAGCACTTCTAACATCTGATAAAGACAATATGGATAAAGTCGTTCGTTATATTGATGAGGTCAAAAGAATGGGAATAGAACTTTCCCCTCCTGATGTGAATGATTCTTATTTAGAATTTTCGGCTATTACTAAAGATAAAAAAGAAATTATTTTATTTGGACTTGGTGCTATTAAGGGGGTTGGAACTTCTGCTGTTGAGTCTATTATTCATACTCGTGAAGAGGATGGTGAGTTTACATCTCTTGAAAATTTTGTAAATCGTATAGACCCATCGAAGGTAAATAAACGATTTATAGAATCAGGTATAAAATCAGGTGGTTTTGATAGGTTTGGATACTCTCGTAAAGCTTTGTTAGATCAACTAGAACTTATAGTTGAAACTGCTAAAAAAGCGAGTGATGCCAAAAAAAGTGCAGTTGGAAGTCTTTTTGGGGATGATGAAGAGATAACAAATGTAGCCCTAAATTTAACAAATTGTGAAGAGTATGAGTTAAAAGAGATTTTGCAGTTTGAAAAAGATACTTTGGGTTTTTATGTTTCAGGGCATCCACTTGATGAGTATAGAGAAAAACTAGATGAGTTAAACTATACTCTATCTTCGGAGATAGAAGGCATAAAAGATGGTTCTTTTGCGATTTTTATAGGTAAAGTTGAAGAGATAGAGAAAAAAATCTCTAAAAAAGGAAATCAATTTGGCATAGTACATCTTATGGATTTTCATGGCAATATTGAGATAATGCTTTTTAGTGATAAACTGGAGCAATTAAGTGAGATGGACTTAGAGCAACCCATCGCGTTTAAGGCAAAAATCACACATACAGATATGTTTACAAGAATCGGTGTTACAAAAATAATGACACTTAAAGAGTCTAAAAAAGAGTGTAAAAAAGTAAAAACAGAGATACAAGAAAAACCACAAGAGCCACTAAATTTGTCCATTAGACTAGATAATGAGATGAGTGTTTTAGAAAATCTCTATACTCTTATAAGACAAAATCCGGGAAATAGACCCATAAAGATAACTATCATAGCCAAATTACAAAACATAGTAATTGATTCGGCTATACGGGTTGATAATAAGATTATCACTGCTTTAGAGGGTAATGAGTTTGTGGATATTATATGAGGGGCAGATATGAATAAAAATGATTTTAACGAGGGGCTTCTAGGTTTTTTAGATGCTTCGCCTACACCTTTTCATGCAACTAAAAATATGAGTATGATGTTACAAAATGCTGGATTTATTAGGCTTATAGAGAGTGATAGATGGGAACTGAAGAAGGGGCAGAAGTATTTTGTAACTAGGAATGATTCATCACTTATAGCTTTTACATATCCAGAATCTAAGAGTTATACTATGGTTGGAACTCATACAGATTCTCCAAACTTAAAATTAAAACCGAATCCTGTTATAAAAGAACATGGAGTTGTGAAGTTTGGGGTTGAGCCTTATGGTGGGATGCTGTTAAACTCTTGGTTTGACAGAGATTTGAGTATTGCCGGTCGTGTTAGTTATTTAGATTCTAACAATGAAATAAAAGATGTCCTAATAGATGTTCAAAAAGCTATTGCTGTTGTTCCGTCTCTTGCTATTCATCTTGATGATAAGGCTAACAAAGATAAAACAGTAAATAAACAAACAGATATGTGTCCAATCCTAACAACTAATGATGATTTTGAGTTTGATGAGTTTTTGAAGTGGCAACTATCTAAAGTTGATGTTTTGGATGTTAAAGAGCTTTATGCAAGTGAACTTAGTTTTTACGATACTCAAAAAGCTTCTTTTGTTGGGCTTCATGATGATTTTATATCAAGTGCAAGAGTTGATAATCTGCTTAGTTGTTATGTTGGTATGCTTAGTATTTGCAGTGTTAGTGAAGATAAGCCTATGCTTTTTATTGCCAGTGACCATGAAGAAGTTGGGAGCGAAACGACAAGTGGAGCAGGGGGGAGTTTTTTAGAAAATACACTTCGCAGAGCATTTAGAGATTATGAAGATTATATGGGGATGATACGAAGTTCAGTTATGATTTCAGCAGATAATGC
>JAGHAW010000004.1 GCA_021161305.1 Sulfurimonas sp. | reverse complement strand
TTTTAATAAGAAAAAAAAAAAAAAATTTTGTCAAGGATTCTTCACCCTTTTCTAATTAAGAGTTTATTGAGTTGCTGAAACCTAGACACTTTCCACTACTCCTCTTAAACTCAACAGTCTAAAGAAAAATAAATGAAAAATATTGTAACTATCAACGAGCATCAGCTTCTAGTATCGTTAAAAGACATTATCTCACTAAGTGGAAACAAGTATGAATCTGTAAGAGATAGAATCTCTAAGAACAAAGAAAAGTTCATAGAACTTGGTTTAAGTATCGCTGAAGATATGACCGATTTCAAATCGGCTGTTTTTGAAGATAACCTTAAACTAAATGAAGAGCAAACTGCTTTCCTTTTTATACTTATGGATAATACTCCTCAGATTGTAGAGTTTAAGTTTAACCTAGTAAAACAGTTTTATATTTTAAAAGATGCAGTTTGCGAGATAAATAAAAAACAACTCCAGCAAAAAGACAAAACCATAACACAACTTAAAAAAGATAGAAAAGCTTATGGAAGAAAAAGAGGTCATGGGCTAGAAACTGTAACTTTTATCATAAACGATACAGAATCCCAAATATCCAAAGAAGCTTTTAATGTTCTACTTTGTGAAGAGGGTTTGATAACTAAAGATTCTTGTGAGTGCTGTGGAAGATTTGAGTACAAAGCAAATGACGAATACTCTATAGCACATAACAACACTATACTTATACACTATGATTCAGCTGTAAATGTTTTAAATAAGTACAACATAACAAGAGTTACATCTAATCAGCAACAGTTTGATTTTGGAGGTAACTAGATGATAGACTTACATAAAGGCGACTGCTTGGAAGTTATGGATGAACTAATAGCTAAAGGTGTTATGGTTGATGCGATTATAACAGACCCACCCTATGGAACTACAGCTTGTAAATGGGATTCAGTGATACCATTCCCTGAGATGTGGGAACGACTAAACAAACTCATAAAACCTAATGGGGCAATAGTTTTGTTTGGCTCAGAGCCTTTCAGTAGTGCTTTAAGGATGAGTAATATTAAAAAGTTTAGGTATGATTGGGTTTGGGATAAAAAAGGTACAGGTGGATTTTTAAACGCAAAGATAAGACCACTAAAGCGATACGAAAATATTTTAATTTTTGCAAATAAAAAACCTTTATACTTTCCAATAAAAGAGATAAGAGGGAAGCCGAGGAATAAAGGAGGTTACAACAAGAAAAAAGGTGATGGAGATATGGTATATGGAAAATTCAAAAATCAATCATCTTTTAACAACGAGTATTATCCAACAGATATTATTGAGATAAGCAATGCTGTAAACAAAGGTAAGGTTCATCCAACACAAAAACCAGTAGCACTAATGGAGTATCTGATAAAGACTTATACAGATGAAGATGAGTTAGTTTTAGACTTCACTATGGGAAGTGGAACAACAGGAGTAGCTTGTAAGAACTTAAATCGCAACTTTATAGGTATAGAGATGGACGAGAATTACTTTCAGATAGCTAAAGACAGAATTGAAGATAAAGGAAGCTTGTTTTGAAAAGATTACATAAGCTTGGGATGCCTTATATGGGAAGCAAAAGAAAACTTGCAAAGCCATTGATAGATTTCATGCTAAAAGAGAATCCAAACGCTAAATACTTTTATGATGTTTTTGGTGGTGGAGGAGCTATGAGTTTTGAAGCCATGCAACGACCACAAATAAAACAAACTTTTTATAATGAGTTTAATACTGGAGTAGTAGAGCTACTTAGAGATATAAAAGAAAACGGAATAACAGAGAAATATTTCAAGTGGATAGACAGGGAAACATTTAATGAAAACAAAACAAAAGACACTTGGTTAGGGGGATTCTGTAAAGTAGTTTACAGCTTTGGAAATAATCAAAAAGACTACTTATTTGGAAAAGAGATAGAGGAAAATAAAAGACTGCTTCATGAAGTAGTAGTAAATAAATGTGAAGAGTCTCTAAGAGTTTTTAACGACAAAATGAAAACAAACATAGAAATGCAAGACCAACTCAGCCTATTTGATGATGAAAACACAATAGCAAGAAGATTGAGAATAGTAGGATATATAAAAAAGAATAAAGATAGATTTGACCTACAACAACTAGAACGACTAGAACGACTAGAACGACTAGACCGACTACAACAACTAGAAATAAGTAATAAATCCTATGAGTTGGTTGAAGTTAAGACACCAATAGACGAAACAATAATCTATCTTGATCCACCTTATGAAAACACGGCAACCTATGAGAAGAGCATTTGCCATAAAGAGTTATATGAGTTTATAGAGAATAGTGAATATAAAATATACATGTCAAGTTATGATTCACACTTGCCTTGTGTTTTAGAGTTGAAACATTCATCAAGTCTGAGTGCTACTGCGAATGTAGAGGTAGTAGAAAAGCTATTCACAAACAATAAAGAAGAATTAAGATGAAAAAAGAAGTCATAGACTACTTAAACAGCAAAGCAGGAACAGCTTATAGGCATGGAACTAAAAAAGCAGACACAGTTATAAATGCTCGTATAGCTGAGGGTGCTACACTTGAAGACTTATTCGAAAAATGATATAATGTCAGTAAGCTTTTAACTAGCAAAGAAAACAAAGGTCGTCTAAACCTGCACTACTCTTTGCTAGTTAAGAGTTTATTGAGTTAGTGCAAATTAGACACTTCTTCTAACTCCTCTTAAAACCACAAGTCTAAAGTAAAATTATGAAAGAATTAACAAAAGTTTTTAATGGGATAAACATTCCTGTTGAAGTTATAGATGAAAAAAATATGTATTTTGATATTTCTGGTGTTGCCAATAAAGCAAATAAAAGATTTTCAAGATATGTAGAAAGAGATGAGTTTAAGGAATATTTAAAAATGTGCAGTAATGTACATAATTTAAACGAAACTGAACTAATAAAGAAATCTGGTCATCAAGTAAAAATTCATAAAGTTCTACTTGTTGATTTTGCAAGATGGATAAATATAGAATTTGCAGTTTTTGCCGATAAAATCATAATGGATATTCTATTAGGAAACAAACATCTCTGTGAAGCAAAGGTTGAAACTCTTGAAAATGAACTAAAAAAAGAAAAATCTAAAAAGGATGGAAGTTTCACTTTCAACAACAGAGTGACTATGGAGAGTATTCGCAAAGAGTATGGTTATAAAGCGAGTCTTTCTGAACTTTTTGCAGCGATGAAAGAGCATAATATTATTGAGTTTAAAAAAGTTTTTCACAATGAGTGGCATAGTCTAGTTCCTTACGCTGAAAGAAAAGATGGGCGATTGTTATTTCATGAAGATACTATTGTTCAAACTCTTGATGAGCTTGGATATGAAAGAGAGAGTGGGCATTTAGATTCTAACCCACGGTTTGATTTTGACTAAGCAAGTTATAGATTTTCTCAATGAACAAATGGGAACAAACTATAAAAGTTCTGCAAAAAAAGCACAAACCCTAATTAATGCTAGAGTAGCCGAGGGTGCTACATTCGAAGACTTTGAGAAATGTATATTGAACAAAATAGCCTCATGGAGAGGAAGCTCAATGGAAACCTATATTAGAGTAGATACTCTGTTTTCTAATAAGTTTTGGAGCTATGTAAACGAAAAACAGACAAATGTCTTAGAAGTTGGAAATAGAGATGACTTGATAAAAGCAGTCTTAAAGGCTTCAGGGATGCGTGATATAAATGTTGCTGATGTAATGATATACAACGAAGTTCTAAAACTCATACCAACAGAGAGCCTACCTCAGTTTGCAGTTTCACTCATAAGAAGTGGAGGAGAGTTTCAAAGAAGCGATCAGATGATTTCAAAAGCGGTTAAAGAGTTTGAAACAAAAATACTAACCAAAAGTATGCAAAAAGGTAAAAAGATAAATGACTATGAGAAGTTTGTAGAGTTTTTACAGTATAGCTTCAGAAATAAACAAATCTGTAACAACCTAAAAGGGCTATATAAACCATTCGTAACCATAGGGCTAGATAGAGAAGGCTACTTAGTAAATCAGTTCATATGGAAAAAGATAAGCTCAGAAGACGAACAGCAAGTATATAAGTGGCTGTTTGAACACCAAGAACAAGTAGGCATAGTCGAACACATAGAGATAAAGACAGAAGAGCCAAAGCAGATAGAGCAAAAGCCTAAAGAGGTAGATGATAAAAAGGTTAGCAATTTAATAGCGGATTTAACACAAAAGGTAAAAGTATGAAAAGAATAATAGAAGTCATGGTTGATTGTGACAGTGAAGAGTTCATTAAAGCTCAAAAAGAAATGAAAAAAGAGACAAGAGAAATAACGATAACAGGAACTTTGCACTTTTGGGGAGAAAAAGGTCAAATGACAATAAAAGGAGAAGCAGAGGAAGCACTAGCTTCAATACTAATGGACTTAAGTCCAGCAGAGATAGAAGAAGTGAAAAAAATTGCACCAAACTTTTGTAAAGAGCAGGGGTTATGAGTAGCTTGATAGATGGTTTAGAAAAAAAGGTAAGAGTAAATTAAAGAGAGTTTGTGGAAAAAGCGAATGTATGATAAGATGTGTTTATAATTTTAACAAAGGCAAAATATGAAAGACTCATTAGAAAAATCAGTGAGAGAGTTGATAGTAAGGATAGATAAAGAAACAACAGAAGTAAAAGATATATTTGCTGTAGTCTTCAATATAAATGTTGAAGACTTACATAAAGACACAGTTCTTAAATTTTTAGCAATAAGCAAAGGCTTTAATGAAGCACTAGAGTCAAATGGATTAAATCCAGAAGATTTAGAAATGGACGCATATATGGAT
>JAGHAW010000212.1 GCA_021161305.1 Sulfurimonas sp. | reverse complement strand
TGTAAGAGATGGCTATCAAATTACACTCATGCTGAAGTAAAAGAACTATATATGGCAAGTAGGTTTATTGAAGAGATAGATCCTGCTAGATGTGTGCCAAATTACAAGGATATAAATTGTGAGAATAGTTTTAACTTCCTTGATAGATTTAGGCTAAGTGATGGGAGAGAATTTAAATGAGTAAATCTAAGCTACGAGCTAAGAGATTAAAGCGTAAGAAAAATAGAGAAAATAGTGAGTAAAAAACTAGAAATATTCACATTTATTTGTGAGTGTTTTATAATAGCTGGAGTTTTAAGACATTGGTAAAAAGGGCATATATGGCAGATTTTATAATTTATGATAGTAAAGTACATGAGGCTTATTTAGAAGAACTCGCAAGAAATGTAAATAATTTCAATTATCAGCATAGAGAATTTAGATGCGATTTTGTTTTAGATTTGAATAAACATAGGTGTGCTAAATGGCTATAAGTCAAGATATTTGGGACAAAGCAAAAGCATTATTTGAGATGGGAAAATCATTATCAGATATAGCAAAAGAGACTGGAATATCTAAGGGACAAATCTCTAAAAAAAGCAAAGTTGAGGTGTGGAAAAAGGAAACAATGAAACAGCTTGTTTCCCTTGATGTGCATAATACTATAAATGCTAATGAAATAAGGAAACAAAAGGAAACACTAAATGCAACACAGCAAGAAGTGTACAATCAAGAGTTTATTTCTTTATCTCATTCGCTAGGATTATTTCAAAATTCTACACAAAAAAACCAACAAGCTATTAACAAGATTCAAGATGAGATTTTAGAAGATGCAAGTCGTGAAGATTTATTTGATTTAGCAGCTATTTCAAAGATTACTGAAACTAATCGTAAGCAACTGTTTGGGATTACTGAAGCGTTTAAAGATGATACAAGTGATGAAGATGAAGAGTTTGTTTTACTATGAAAAAACTAAGATTTGAAAGTGCTAAGGTTCTTAATGTTCATCAAAATACAATCTTTAATGATGAGAGTAGATTTAAAGTTGCTGGATGTGGTAGAAGATTCGGTAAGAGTTATTTAGCTACATTTATAATCATTACTAAAGCGTGGGAGAAGCCAAACTCAAATTTCTTCTTTGTTGCACCTACATTTGCACAAGCTAGACAGATTTTATGGGAGATTTTAAAAGATAAAACTCGTAATGCTAGAATAGCTAAAAAGGTTAATGAAAGCCGTTTGGAGGTTACGCTTTTAAATGGTTCAAGGATATTCTTAAAAGGTGCAGATAGACCTGATACAATGAGGGGTGTTTCTCTTAGTGGATGTGTGATAGATGAGTTCGCAACAGTTAGAGAGCCTGAAACTGTATGGCAACAAGTTTTAAGACCAGCGTTATCAGACCAAAAGGGGTGGTGCTTATTTATATCAAGTCCAGCAGGTCGTAATTATTTCTATGACTTATATAATGAGGCTAAGGTTCGTGATGGTTGGAATAGTTGGCAGTTTACTACTTTAGATGGTGGGTATGTTGATAATGAAGAGATAGAGAGTGCTAAACACGATTTAGATGAGAGAAGTTTTAGGCAGGAGTATTTAGCCCAATTTGAAACATTTGATGGGCTTGTAGTACCAAACTTTGATAGAGAGTTGAATAGAAGCTATGAAGAGATACAAGATGATGATACTCTTATATGTTCGTTTGATTTCAATGTAAATAAAAACCCTTTAGGTATTCATGTAAAGAGAGGTAAAGAGATACATTTACTTGATTTGATTTACGGTTCGTTTAATACAGATGATGCGATGGAAGCATTAGAGAGTAGATACCCAAACCATAATAAGATATTTCACACAGATGCAAGTGGAATAGCAAATAAATCTAGTGCAGGTGGTAAAACTGACATCTCTATTATTAAAAGTTATGGGTATAAAGTGTTTAACTTAAGAAAAAACCCATCAATAATAGACAGAGTGAATAGTTTTAATAGTATGGTATGTTCAACAGATAAAACTAGACGATATTTTGTAAACATCAACTTAAAGAGGGTTGTAGATACATTAGAAAAACATATTTTTGATGAGAATGGACTCCCATCAAAGAAGCACGAATATTTTGATGATGTTTTTGACTCCACATCATATTGTGTTTGGCATTATAGTCCGATGGGTAGTGTTAAAATTAAAACACGACAACGCTAATATGATATAATTTCAAAAAAGGCTTATTATGTCAAACACTACCAAGGGAAATTCACCAGACTTTCAACACCCAGCATACAAACAACACGAAACACAGATTAGGTATGTTCAAGCAATAAATAACGGCATTGACAGTTGCCGTCCAATGCTCACTCAAAAGAAAAATGAGTACGATACAGACTTTGATAATAGAGTAGCAAACTCAACTTTAGAGAATTTTGTTAATGAAATAATTACAACAGTAAGTGGTGAGATTTTTAGAAAGCCTCTTACATTTGAGGGAACTCCCAAGGCTACAGTTGAAGAGTTAAAAAAGGTTAGTGGACACGATACTATAGACCAATTCGCTAAACTATTAT
>JAGHAW010000059.1 GCA_021161305.1 Sulfurimonas sp. | reverse complement strand
TGTTTGTGATATTAACTTAGAGTTTTTAAAGAGATGTTTAAGTGCTTTTACTCCTTACTCAGAAGAGGCTCATGGGGATGCTCATAAAAATATTCAAGTTGTTTCAGCTCTTTATTCTCAAATCGTAAATAGTGGTTCTCTTGAAGGTGAATTTAAAGTAACATTTATCTTTGATGATGTTCCATTAGAAAGTGTTGAAGCATCTTATTTAAAACTTTATGCGATGTCACAAGCAAAAGTAAATCTTAGAGAAATTAACTTAAATGGTGCATTTGGTGCCTTACCTAATGTAGCTTGGTCAAACGGTCAACCTATAGAACTTGACTATTTAAGAGAGTTTGAGATTGAGTTAAAATTAGCAAATGAGTATCCTCATATTGACTTTATAGATAAATTTCCAAGATTCTTACAACATATCATACCTGCTGATAACACTAGAATCTTAGATACTTCAAAAGTAAGATTTGGTGCACAACTTGCAGCTGGAACTACTGTTATGCCAGGTGCTTCATACATCAACTTCAATGCTGGAACCACTGGTGCGGTTATGGTTGAGGGTCGTATCTCTTCTTCTGCTATCGTTGGTGACGGTTCAGATGTTGGTGGTGGGGCTTCTATCTTAGGTGTTCTTAGTGGCACAGATGGTAATCCTATTTCTGTAGGTAAAAACTCTCTTTTAGGCGCTAACTCAACTTGTGGTATTCCTTTAGGTGATGCTTGTATTATCGATGCTGGTTTAGCGATTTTAGAAGGTACTAAAGTTGGGGTTTATCCTAAAGAACTTGCTAAGATTCAAAAAGCTAATCCAAACTTAACTATGGAAGGTGAAATTTTCAAATGTAAAGATTTAGCAGGACTTAATGGTATTCACTTTAGACAAAACTCTATGACTGGTGAGATTACAGCTTCTCGCTCAACTAGAGAAATTAAACTTAACGCTGACTTACATTAATATATCTCTTTTCTTTATGGCATGTAGAATTTCTACATGCCATACTACTTCCAATTTATAAACTTATCTTTATACTTTTAATACTATAATGACTAATTAGCAAGGAGTATGTTATGAATATTTCAAACAATATCTCATCTATTCAAGCCCATCAAACAATGATGAATACAAATGCGAACAATGTTGCAAATGTAAATACGGATGGCTTTATTCCTAGTGATGTAAGAATGTCAGATGATGGAGGTTCGGTAACTCCAAACATCAGTATGGCTGATGATACAGGCTCTACTAAGAGTCAAACAGATTTAGCCAAAGAACTACCAGATCAGATAATCGCAGAAGATGCAGTGGCTGTGAATATTGTTGCTATCAAAGCACAAGATGATGTACTTGGCTCACTTTTGGATATAAAAGCTTAGTTAGTTAGAATATTCATACTAGTCAAGTTTTTCAGTAGTTCAGATTTTTCGTCGTAATTTTTTTGATTTTTCCCAAGTTTTAAACTGCTTAGAATTGTTTTACCTATGATAATCCTGCCAGATATTTCATCTTTTTCAACCTTTATACCCCAAGTATTATGAAGAACTACAATCTCATCATTATATATTCCCACATATAAAAGTATATGACCCCTTTTATAAAGAAGTGTCTCAAATGCAATGGCTTTATCTTTAATAAGTTTTATCTTTTCTTCATCACTTAAATCTTTTAGAGAGATTATCTTACCAATTTTTGCTTGCTGAGAGGAGTTTCTAGGCAACCATATACCAAATGGTGCAAATATATCACGAATTGTAGATGAACAATCTCTCTGACCATACATACCACCCCAGCCATAGTTTGATAAAGACACTTCATTTATAACAGTGTTTAGATTATCTCTATTTATGGTTAAAATATTTTTATGTGCTATGTTTTTTGATACTTTCACTTTAACATAAAGTGGTTCTGAATTTTTATACTTAGAAATACCCAAGACTATATATTCATCTTTTTTCTCTTCTATAAGTGCTAACATCATACCAATTTTTGAACTAAAGAGAAATTCTCCATCTATACTATATAGAGGAATATTCTCTTTTGTTAGTAAAATCTGTTCTGCTTTTTGCCAAGTTTCAATATCTCTGTTTTGTAAAAAGACAATATCTGAACTCTCTACCCATCCAGAAGCAAAACTGCTAAATATATAGACCCATTCTCTGTCTTTAGAAAAGTGTGAAACGAAAATTGGCTTATTTGCTGATATACTACTATTTTGAAGATAATCAAAAGGGAAGCCCTCTCCAGCTAAAGAAGGGTCTTTGAGTAGAGGTCTTAGAGTAGGGAAAGCTCTAATATTCAGATGTTTTAGAGTAATTGCTTTTCTATTTACGGTTGCATATTCACTAAAATTTGCATTTTCATACATTTTATCAAAGAAATCTTTTTTTAGTGGTTGTAGATTTTCTCCATAACTGTTATCAACTCTATATGATCTAAACGACCATTTGACTGCTTCTAAAGTTTCACTTGGTCTATCAAGATTCCATACTCTAAAGTAATATTTTTCATATTTTTTTTGGATATCATAAAAATTAACATCTTCATCAAGATTTTTAGTAAATATAGTTATATCTTGAGGTATATTTTCTAAATCGTATATGCCTGTACTTTTCTCATGTTCTTTCTCTTGTTCTTTTTCAAGTTCTTTTTTTGGTTCAATATCTTTTGAAGAACAGCCAATAAACAGTAGAGCAAAAAAAAGTATAAAAAAGTATAAAAATCTATCCAAACTCAAAGTAAAAATCCTTTTATCAGTCTACATCGCCAAATCTACTTACAACTCTACCAATAACTTCTACTTCATTAGGTTCAAGAGTCTGGGTAGAGTAGACTTTATTGTCCGATATTATATCTATTTTTCCATCTATTCTTTTTTGAACTCTCTTTATAAAAAGACCTGCTTCTGTTCGTATGGTAAAGATACCACCTCTTTGGAGATCTGTTTTGGCTCTATTTATAAAAACGATATCGTTATAACTAAAGGTAGGTTCCATAGAATCACCGGATACATTAATAGCCTCTATATTTTTTAACTCTCTCTCGCCACCAAGCATAAAAAGAAATTGTTCAGGAATTTCTAGCTCATCTATCTCTTCACCATCTGCATCACCTCCACCACCAGCACTCGCATTTACATTGCTAAAATATTTAACCATATAAAATTTATTTGTTGCTTCTACTAAACTCTCTGGAGATTGCCCGTAAAGCATCCAGTTTATTGAGATAGCTTTTTTTGCACAGAAGTCTAAAAGTTCAGCGTATGGAATTTTATCTCTTTTTTTCATAGTTGCAAAATTCATCTGGCTAATACCCAAAATATCAGCGATATCTTTATCAAATATCTTTTTAACACTGAATTCAGAAGATACTATACTTTTAATCTCTTCAACAATCACTGCAAAACTATTCATAATGACCCCTTTATTTTGCTAAATATTTCAAATTATAATGTTTTTTTGCCATAAAGTCAAAAAATTCATGGCAATTTGTCATATTTTTAGAGTTTAAGCCTAAAATTGTGTAATATCTATCAATTAAGTGTCTGACCATAATAAATGTCATAATTTAATAAAGAGAGAAGATTCAAGATGCAAGGCGAAAATCTGCAGGAGCTACTAGTAGCTTCAAAGGTTTTCAACGAAGCTAGATTGTATCTTCTCTCTTTACCCGAAGGGCAACATATAAAAGGCTCATTTTCTGCGTTGAACTTATGTTAACGATACTAGTATCGCCAACAAAAGTTCGCCTTGAAACTAAACCTTTTATATGTTGTTAAATATGACATTTATTATGGTCAGGCACTTACTTATACTTCTTTTGGATGTTGCTTTTGAAACAGTAACTTATCCAAATCTATTTCAAAGTTAAAATATTCCGAATTAAATCCATTATCTCCAACTCTATTTAGTTGTATTGTTGCACCTTGGTTGTTTTTTACTTGAAGATATAGGAGTCCTAGAGCATAACGAGCTTCTAAAAAATTACCGTCTTTCATTTTAGATAATTCCAAAAGAGCTATTGCATTTTCATGGTGTCCAGAAGCCGTAGATGCTACAGCACCTAAGAAGAGAGTATAGGCATCTCTTATTTTATTGTCATCAATAAGTTGGTTAAAAAGTGTGTATGATTTTTCAAAAGCTCTATCGTAAAGAGATGCTAAAGCTAAGGAACTTATGAGTTCACTTGTTGATTCATTTGTTGTTTCAAGTTTGGCTCTTAGCTGTTCTCTTAAGTAAAATAGTTTTCCAGTTATAAGGTTTTGTTGGATATATAAATATCTTGTAACGAAGGCTCCAAAATATAGATCGTTAAAATGAAATTTTTGAGTCTTTAGATATTTCATGACTTCTTTGGCATACTTTTGGGGTTTGAAATCATAGAAATTTGCATCTATATACATCAAATGTGGTAGTATCTCCTTTGGAAGTAAAATAGTAAGTTTTTGTGATGATTTTTCAGCACTTTGAAGCCTATTTAATTTTAAGGCTACAAGTACTTCTAAAGCTAAGTAGAGAGGTCTCTGTTTGTAATCATTATCTAACCAATCAGCAGTTGCTACAATGTTGTTTTGAGAGTAGTATAGCAGTGTTTTATATAGGTCTATTTTTTCATTATGCTTCTCTTCGAGCAGGGAGTCTTTTAAAATAGATAGTAGTTTTGAGTTTTCTCTGTTTATAAGTTGGGATGTCATGATGGCATATACACCTGAGAGATAGTTTTTTGCATCAAGATGATATGAGCGTAAAAAATGTTTATGGGCATTTGTCATATTTCCAAGTTGGGCATAAGTAAGTGCCAGATTATAGTGCAATATAGAGTGTTTTGGTTGTAGTTTTACTAACTCTTGTAATTCTAAATTTGCTTCTCTGATCTTAAATTTAAGAGCTTTTCTTATAGCTTTAGTTATACCGATATTTACATTAGATGATGAAGCACTTTTTTTAAGATATTTTTTTGCAGAATCAATATCATCTATATAGATATTTGCATTTCCTTTTCTGATATAGCTAATCGTTTGGTCTGCATTAAAAATTTTATATGGTGAGTAGTAAAATATTTTTTGGTAGTTTAAGTTTCTATCATCTACAACTATATTTCTATAGTGATTTTGAGCTTGAAAAGGTTCAAAAAGAGATTCTTTAAGAGTGACTTTTATAGGATATGGTTTATAAACTTCTTCACCAAACATATCCGTAATATTGCTTATATTTTTACTTCCCTCTGAAACACGACCAGCTTTAAGATTAACTAATCCTAATGCTAGTTGAGCTTTGATGGGTTCTATATTTTTTAAAATTGCTTCTTCGAAATGTTTACTAGCTAGTGTTAAGTCACCAACTCTGGCATAAAGAAGTCCCATGCTAAAAGAATCCTCTGTTGTAAATTTTTTTTCCATCGCTTCTATGGCATTGTAATCATTACCAAAAAGAGCATCTATTTTTGCACTTAGATGTTTTTGTGTATTTGGATATTCATCTGAAGTTGGATTCTTTAAAGCACTTAGGGCTTCATAGTAGTTTTTATTGTAGTAGTTGATAATGGCATAGTAATATGAGTATAGAGGTGAATCAATTTCATTAGCTAAATAGGCATGAGCCAAATCTATATAGTATTTAAAACTCTCTTTATCATTTAGATGTAGAGAACAGACTGCTGCATTTATAGCACTAACACATCTTTTTTCATCATTTAAAATTGCTTTTTGAAATGTTTTAAGGGCAGTTTCATACTCTTTGTCTTTAAGTTGTGCAACACCTAAGTTGTATTGAGAGATGGCTTCACTATATAGTGCGATTTTTTCATATAAAAAGAGGGCTTCTTGTTTTGAACCACTAGAGTAGAGATAGTTTGCTTTTGCTATCATATTTTCGAGTTTGCTTGGTTCAACTATTTGAGTTGGTTTCTCTTTGAGTTTTTCTTCAATAAATCCCATATCGAGTTTAGTTTTATGGTCTGAAGATTTGAGTAATAACAGAATTACGATTAGAATTATAAGTGCAAGAATAATTCCTATAGCACCAAAGATGATAAGCTTTTTCTTTTTTGATTCTTCATTTTCATCAGACACACCCTCATCAGATATACCTTCATCAAGAGTTGCAGCATCACTATCTTCAATAATTATGATATCTTCTTCTAGCTCTGCCATTAAGTTTCCTCTAGTCTGTTTTTATTTTAAGCAAAAAAAGTACCATAAAACTACTTCATTTCTAAAGTTTCTTTTGTTATCATACGACCAAGCTCAATCATCTCATAACCTCTATTAAACTCATAAAATCCACATGCATCATTTGGGATACCAATGATTATATCTGGTGCATAACCGGCCATTTTAGATGCTAGTATAGCATTTTGCATAATATCAATAGTTTTTCCCATAATATCAAACATTCCTATATCATCGAATTTACTTTTAGGCTTTTCTGATAGTAGTTGTTCGGCTTTTTTTGACATCCCTAAAAATATTTTTTCTGTTTTACTCTTTTTCTCGTGTTCTTTTTTTGGAATATCTATTTTGTGTTTTTTAATATTTAGAGCATTAAGACTTACGGCAATTGTCTCATCAGTTATGTCAGAGAGTGTTGGTGCGATTGGTAGAGGATTTAACACTCCTCCATCTATTAGATAGCGACCTGAAATCTCTTTTGGAGTTAAAATGGTTGGAATAGCTACGGAGGCTCTAACAGCATCTAGTAATCTACCTTTTTGAATCCAAACTTCTTTTTGTTTAATAAGGTCTGTAGCAACGGCAGTATAAGAGATAGGCAAATCTTCAATCATAACATCACCAATCATATCTTCTATAACACGAAATACCTTATCTCCCTGAATGATACCTTTTCCGGTTAAAGAAAAATCTACTAACTTAACTACATCTAACATATCTAGCGATAATACCCACTCTTTAAACTCTGCAAGTTTTCCACAAGCATATAAAGCACCTATCATAGCACCCATGGATGAGCCACTTATAGAGGCTATTTTATAACCATATTTTTCAAGTTCTTCTATAACACCAATATGTGCATATCCTCTAGCTCCACCACTGCCAAGAACTAGAGAGATTATTTGTATGTTTTTAGACATTTTTACTCCCCCTCTTGCTTAAAACTGAAATGCGTAGATTAAACCACCAAAAATATCCATATCAGTTTGTTGATTGGTATAGGGTGATTGCGTCTGATAAAAAAATGTTATCTTATGAGCTTCATAATATAGATCTGCTCCTGCATAGATCGCAATATTTAAGATGTTTTTATCAGCTGAATAACCCTCTTTTTTAGCCTCATCTAAAATATATGAGTATGCTAGTAGTTCTGTATTTATCCCTGCACTAAAAGACCATCCAAATCCATGATGCTTTTTATCTAAACGCAATAGTGAGGCTTCTTCTTTTAAGTATGGATAGTGTAGATTAAAATTTTCGATGTAATTATTACCAATTCTGATGATAGTTCCACCAAATATATCTGTGACAAAGTTACCGGCTTGAAGACCAAAATGGTTAAACCAGTCCATAGTTAAACCATTTATATCGTGAGATTCCCAGCTCTTTTCTCCATACCTAATAAGTGCATTTGCCGTATATTGTGTTCCTATTTGCGTGTCCCAGCCTTTTGGTTCGGAATTGCCGATAAGTCTGTGAAATGCTTTTTGTACAAACCCTGCACCAGATTCTTTTCCTACTACACCAACTTCCATTCTATACTCACGAAAGTTTTTTTTGTCCCACTCAAACATATAAAAAGCCAGTGCTAAATACCCAGCATATGGCATGTCATTATATTGTGGTGTTGAGATTGATATATCGGTTGGGGTAATTGCTATTTGACTTAGACTTATTCCTGCATTATGTTGCTTAGAACTATCCATAAGTGTTAAAGGAAGAGTATTTACTGCATCTAACATAAAGTTACTGTAACTGTTTGAGTTGTTTTTATCTACACTTCCACAAGTGTCATCTATCCAGCTAAGACTCATTCCGTTTGTGAAGTGTTTATCAGTCCCTGCAAAAAAGTCATTGTAGAGTAAAAATGAGAATTGATCAGCGTTTAATGCTACACTAAATAGAAAGAATAAGAATCTTTTTTTCATATTGTTTAATTTATATAGGGCTTTAAAACTTCAGGAACATCAATACTTCCATCTTCATTTTGAAAGTTTTCCATAATGGCAACAAGTGTACAATCTACTGCTAAAGATGAGACATTTAGTGTATGAACCACTACATTTTCCTCTCCGTCTTTGTAACGATTTTGTCCCAGTAGCCAAACGGCTTTGGATATATTCTCTTTGAACCTATTCATAAGTATTAGTATACAATAGTTTGACTTAGATTCTAGGGGCATTATATTCAACATATAATAATGTTAAATTATTTAATGGCATTACTTTTTTTCTTTTAAAATTATTTCAAAGGATGCACCATTATCTCTGTTAAATATATTTATTTTGCCAT
>JAGHAW010000087.1 GCA_021161305.1 Sulfurimonas sp. | reverse complement strand
TGATTAATGAGTTCAATCCATTTATCTGACTTTCAAGTTGAATTATTTTATTTTTTGTAATAACTTGTTCATCATTAAGTGTTTTTAATGTTGCTAAAAAGATATTTCTTTGATCACTTAGAGCATATTTATCTGTTAAAGTTTTTGGAAACTCTATAGATTCCAAATCATCTCTTTGGGCTTTTAATCTTGCAAAAAGTGCAATAGCTTCTTGATACTGAGCATTTAAAATATCTAGTTGAGCTTTTATCTGAACATCTCTAAGCTTAATCAGTATCTGACCTTTTTTTACATTATCACCATCTTTAACATAGATAGCAGTAACTTTACCACCCTCTAAATGTTGGATAGTTTTTTTATCTAAATCTGCTGAGACTTTTCCAGTAGCAACAGATGAGCTTGCTAGTGGAGCAAAAGCCATCCAACCACCAAGAAGTGCAAATACGACAAAAATTATCGTTAAACCAAAACCAATTATACTAGAGTCATCATGTGATGGTATTTCTGTCTGTTCGTTTTCTTTACTCATAACTAATTCCCCCGCTTACTAAGTGGTATTTCTGGTGTGGCTTGTGGCTTAACTATCTGTTTTTGAAGCTGTGCTGCTTTTACAGCTTCTGCCATTTTAGATAAAATCTCATTTGTGTCGCCATAAGCTTCAAGTAAGCCTTCTTTTATGACTGCAAGTTTATTTGTAACTTTTAAAATAGTTGGTCTATGCGTGATAATAATTACCGTTGTACTGTTCTCTTTTAAAGCTTGAATAGCTTTAACAAGTGCTGCTTCACCCTGTTCATCAAGATTTGAATTTGGTTCATCTAGTACTACTAAAACTGGGTTATCATAAATAGCTCTAGCAAATCCCACCCTCTGTCTTTGTCCACCAGAGAGAGTTGCACCAGCCACACCTATTTTTGTATCGTATCCATCTTCAAGTCTCAGAACCATCTCATGTACACCTGCTTTTTTTGCAGCTTCTACAACTTTCTCTGAATCGATTTCAGCAAATCTGGCAATATTTTGACTTATAGTCCCTTCAAAAAGTTCTATATCCTGAGGTAGATAGCCGATATAATTGCCCAATAATATTTTATCCCATTGAGATATGTCTGCTTTATCTAGTCTTGCTTTACCAGATGCCAGTGGCCACAAACCAAGCATTGCTCTAACTAAAGATGATTTCCCAGCAGCACTTGGCCCTATAATACCAACAACATCACCTTTTTCAATAAACATAGAGATACCTTTAACCGATGGTTGCTTCGCACCAGGAGGAATGACTACAACACCTTCTAAAAGTATTTCACCCTCAGGAGCTGGAAGTTCCATATACTCTCTGTTTTTAGGAAATTCTTCTAAAAGTGCATCTAGTCTATGGTAAGAAGTTCTAGCACTATTAAAACCTTTCCAGCTGTTTATCATCAAGTCAAGTGGAGCCAATGCCCTACCCATAATGATAGAACCTGCTATCATCATACCAGAACTCACTTCATCTTGTATAGCCAAATAACCACCAAGACCTAACATCAGTGACTGAAACATCATTCTACTGCTTTTAGAGATATTTGACCATGTTCCAGCTTTGTTACTTGCACTATTTTGTGCATTTAAAAAACCATAGTATTTTTCTTGCCAAATACTTTTAATATTATCTTTCATACCCATTGCATTTATAACTTCAGCATTTCTAAGATTTGAATCTACATATCTTGTGGATGCTATACTTAATCCATTTGCTTCTAGTAACTTTTCTTTAGTAGAGTACTCATTAAAAATTGTAAATGTAACTAAAACAATAGCTGCAAAAATAGCAAAGTAACCAAAATATGGATGAAATACAAACAAAACGGCTATATATATTGGTATCCACGGTGCATCAAAAAAAGCAAAAAGTCCATTACCTGTCATAAATTGTCTTATGGAAGTTAAGTCTGAGAGAGGCATTGAAGATGCTTTACCGGGTTGTTTATTTGCAAGGTCAAAGAGTGAACTAAATATTCTCTGACTAAGCAGTGAGTCAAGTTTGTTTCCAATCTTTACAAGTATCTTAGAGCGAACCATCTCCAATAGTGCCATTGTTATAAATAAAATCACAACAATTCCAGTTAACATGTATAGTGTACCTTCACTTCTACTTGTCAATACTCTATCATAAAGCTGTAACATGTACAGAGGTGGAACTAACATAAGAAGATTTATAAACAGACTAAAAAAACCAACTATAAAAAATGATTTTTTAGATGTTAAAATAGCCTCTTTTAGTTCTGAATTTGTTGTTTTTTGTTGTTGTGTTGCTTTTGCCATTAAATTTCCTAGCTTTGTCTTTGGTGTGCTATATTAAAAAGTGCTTGAATATTCTCAAGTGATCTTAAGTGTGAATCAATCATAGATATGATTCCTTTTCTTACCCAAGTAGCTAAAATATCATCACTGAGTGCATTTAACTTTTCTCTATTAACTACTCTAAATCCTTTAACAAGTACTTTTTTCTCATCGCCTTCACCAACTGAGATTTCTTTACTTTCAAGTATTCCACTATCTGCTATAACTTTTGCTACACTAGCAGTCATCACTGATTGATTTTCATGATTAGTTAAAAATTTTACGGCTTGAATTAAAGTATCTGACTGTTCACCATTTTTTTTGAAAAGTTGCTTACCTTTTGATTTTGAAAAGAGATGAGACTCTTCATCTACAAGTATAACTTTTTGTTCTGGGTTCTCTTTCGTATTTGCTAATGAAAAAGGATATTTTCTTAAGTAAGATGGGATATAAGAAGTTATCCACTTTCCTTCTGCATTTATGGCTAAATTCTCTCCACCGAGTGATACTAAAGAGACTAAAGATGGGTTTTCATCTGCTGTGAAAACCACTGGAAACGCTGCTCCAACAAGTGCAACTTCATTTGCTATAACTGGTACAAAGGTTGTTTGCTTGGCAAAAGATAAACTCTCTAAAGGGCTTATCTTTAAGCTTTTATGTTGTTCTTTGTCTAATACTACTAGATTTTTATACATTTTTTTCCTTTTTTGTTGATTTTTTTTTGGACGACCTCTACTTTTAGAAGTAAGTGTCATACCTACTAGTTTTTCTAGGGTTTTAACAAATTCTACAGTTCCACTAACCAACTGTTTTTCCAAACATGTTGATATAAACTCACTCTTTTCATCACTAAGAGCAGAATTAAAAAATTGAGAATACTTCTCCAACCTTTCTCTGTCTGTAAATCCTAAATCTTTATATAGTTTATGTTGTGAAATTATAGCGTCTAAT
>JAGHAW010000013.1 GCA_021161305.1 Sulfurimonas sp. | reverse complement strand
TTATTATTGTTTTCATACTATCTCACAGTATTTATAATATTTGCAATCTCTTTAAGAGAGAGGCTTTGTTTAACAGCTCCAAATTCAACTGCCTTTTTTGGCATACCATAGACTATACAACTTTTTTCATCTTGTGCATAGGTGGCAGCTCCTGCATTTTTCATCTCTAAAAGACCTGTCGCCCCATCATCACCCATACCTGTAAGTATAAATCCAACACCAAAAATTCCAACCTCTTTTGCCATTGAACGAAAAAGTACATTTACACTTGGTTTGTGCGAATTTACTTTTGGATAATTTTTTAATGCTACTTTATATTGGAAGCCATTTTTATGTACTTCCATATGTAAGTCTCCTGGTGCTATAAGTATGCGACCATGCATCAGGGCATCACCATCTGCAGCCTCTTTGACATTTGAAGATGGTAATACTTGGTTTAATCTATCGGCAAATGAAGCAGTAAACCCTGCCGGCATATGTTGAGTTATAACAATTGGAGGATGGTTAGGTTCAAGTTGTAAAAGTAGTTCTTCTAGTATTTGAACACCTCCAGTTGATGACCCTATTGCTATGATTTTTTTAGATGGAGGTAAAGAACTTACAGCTTTTACACTACTTGAAACCTGTTTTGCATCTAGTATCTTACTCTCACTTGTTCTTCGTATATTATGAATATAAGTTGCACGAGATTGCGAAGCAATTCTTACTTTAGAAACAAATTCTTCACTTTTATCTCCAAAGAACTGATTTATATTTGAAGTTGGCTTTAAGACAATATCAACTGCTCCCATCCTCATTGCATCTATAGCAGAACTACTTCCTCTTGTAACAAGAGTAGAACATATAATTGTTGGAATAGGTTTTTGCTTACCAATCATCTCTAAAAATGTAAGACCATCCATTTTAGGCATCTCTATATCGAGTATAAAAACATCAGGAAGCCCCGTTCTTTTAAATACTTCAAAAGCATCGACTGGATTTGCTGCGCTTCCTATTATCTCTATATCATTTATTGGTGTAAATATTTTTTTAAATTCATTTCTTACTAATGCAGAATCATCTATTATAAATAATTTAATCATTCGAAAAACTCCAATTCACTTTCGTCTTCATCTTCACTTCTTCCTTTAAGCTTGTTCTCCATAAATTCTATATTATTTTTTAAAGAGTGCTTAAACACATAAACATCTTTAAAAATTCTGTCAACAAACATATCCATAAGATAAATACTTACATCACTCAAAATTTCAGAAAGATAAGTAAATCCTGATAAGTTTTTAGGGTCTATCTTTTCTAAATCCAAAGACCTTAAATAAGATGCTAAATCTTCATAAATTACTGTTACTGAATCTGTTTGTTCTGCTTTTGAAAAAATACCGGCTACTTCATCTACCCTCTGCGCAATATTTACGAAAAAATGTTGTGATAAGTTACCATCATTTAAATTTTTAACAATATCCATCAAATCATCTGATAAAAAGAGGGCACTTCCCTCGTAAGTATCAAAAAATTTATCCATAGAGTCCTCTGTAACACTCTCTTGTTTAAGTATAATCTCTCTTCGTCCAATAGAGTTAAGTGCATAGCCACGACTAAGAAGTGTAAATATTTTCTTTTGAAATATATCTTCTTCTATTGGATAAGAGATACTTATATCAACATGGGGAACAACATCAAAAAGTTTTCTATACTCTTTTGGCTCAAACATCAAAAGTGTCATTATCTCATCGTCAAAAGATTGTACAGCCTTTAAAAAGTCTCCAATCAATGGGTTGTTGTCTTTTACATCAAAAACAACCACATTTATATGTCTTTTGGTTAAAATAGTATTCATTTTTTCAAGAATTTGAACATTTACATCTACTTTTGAAGCAGATAAAAAGTACTCAGATGTCTTATCATAAATCACTTGAGAATCTTTTCCAATATAGAGTATATTGTACTCCGATGCTAAAAATTGTAAATACTTACCATAATCTTTACTCATTTCTTACTCCTTCTAAGATAGTATCTATTTTTTTAAATGCCACAAAAAGTACATCATTTACATAAGAGTTTGCACTTTTAGCTATGTAGTTTTTAAAGCTAAGAAGTTTTATCTCCTCTTTTGTAGAAAGATTTGAAAAAGAGCTCTGCAAAGCCTCAATAAAATCTTTTTTTTGCTGCTCTATCTCATAAATAGTTAAACCAAATCTTCGGCTATATTTTATGATTTCATCATCTAACATAAGTAGATAGTTCTCCTTGTCTTCTTCAAAAAGATTATCTACAACTGAGTTTATATTTTTAAAAATTCCACGAGAATCCCCAAAATAGTTTTCAAACTGATAGTGTGCATATTCAAGATTTTTAACACGATTAAGTACAAATATAAACTGAAGATTTTGATTGTAGCCTTTAAGTACACTGTAGATAAAACTAGCATTTATCCCATCTTGTTCACCATCAAGTATCGGTATAACAACAAAATCTAAAAAATTAATCATACCACTATCATTAAGTGCTTCTATAAGGGTCATAGTTGTTTTATTGGCACCTATATCCAAACACAAAGCTTCATCTTGTGCAAAAATCTCCGCTAACTCTTCTCTCAAAAGAGGAGAAGAGACATTTATTTGTTTTCTTCTGCTTAGAGCACTTGCTCCAAAGCTAGAACTATCGTTATTTTCATCATCAAATTCATAATGATTAACAATTTTTTTACCACATCTCTCAAAAATATAAGGTACTACAAGTTGCATGGAAATAGTGCTTTTACCAACGCCACCCTTACTTGAAATAACAGCAACTTTAAGTTTTTTCTCTATCATTTAATTTTCCTATAGACAGAAGTAGCTACACTCTCTAGTGATGAAGTATTAATCATATTAAGATTTTCAGTGAGAGAGATAAAAAAGTATCCACCTACTTTAAGATTTTTTAGCACATTGTCAACTACCATCTGTTTAGTTTCATCGTCAAAGTATATGAGTACATTTCTTAGCCATATTACATCAAACTTTCCAACTTCACTGTTGTACTTCATAAGATTACCAACAGAAAAATCCATATTTTCTACAAGTCCTCTATCCATAAGAAACTGCCCCTCATGACGACCTCGTCCCCTAAGACAGTACTCTTTTTTTAACTCTACTGGAATCTTATCTGCCCATTTTTCTGGATAGAGTCCTATTCGAGCTTTTTTTATTACATCCGTGTTTATGTCTGTTCCAACAATTTTCCAATCACCCCTTGCCATACTTTTATCTAAAAGCATAGCTATAGAGTAGGCTTCTGCACCTACAGATGCAGCAGCACTCCAAAAACTAAATTTTGCTTTAAAGGGGTGTTGTGGAAGTATCTCTTTTTGTAAATACTCATAATGATCTATCTCTCTAAAAAAATAGGTCTCATTTGTAGTGATAAGATTTATCATCTCTATTCGCTCTTTAGCATTGATTTGTACAAGACGAATATATTCTAAATAGTTATCAAATTTATAATGTAAAAGCCTCTTTAAAAGCCTACTTTGAACAAGTAGTTTTTTAGAGGACTGCAGATCTATACCCACCTCTCTAAATATCAACTTTTGAACAGTTACAAATTCATTTTCAGCTAAAATGACTGCCATATCTCTATACCATGAATTTTTTCATAGCTTCACTCAGTGCAAGCATATTGACTTTACCAATAATATCTTGAGCACCTGCTCCAAGTAATGAATCTGCCATATTATCATTAGACATATTTGTATGAACTATGATATTAATAGCATCATATTTTTTCTCTTTTCGTATATTTTCAATCACTTCTCTTCCACCAAGAACAGGCATCTCTAAATCAGTTATAAAAAGAGTAATCTCCTCAGGTGATATATATTTTAAATCTTCTAGTAAGAGTTGTCCATTTTCATACATTCTATACTTTAAACCCATTTTATTAAAAAGTGATTCTGCCATTTTTCGTATAAAACGACTATCATCTGCAAAAAGCACCATTTTATCATTTTCAATTTTTTGAATTTTTTGAGTATCTTCCATCACCTTTGTATCTATAGTATCAAAGACATCTAAAAGCATTTTATCACTATCGAAAATCAAACACATATGCTTTTTTTGACCTATATTTACTTTAGTAATGAAAGAAGTTTTTTCATCATTTTGGGAATTATCAGTCATTGTCTCTGGTGGAATATTAACTATATACTCTACCCTTTTTACAACTATACCTAGTCTATGTCCACCATAATGTGCCAGTATAAGAAGTTCATATTCACTCTCATCAAGTATCTCGTTACCAAACCATTTGTCAAAGTTCATAATTGTTGTCATATTGCCACGAATATCGGCAGTCCCCTCAATAAGCCCCTTACTATTGGTTTTAGCAATATCTATATCTTTATATACTAAAAGTTCCTCTATTTTAGAGACATTTTTTGCATAGTACTGCCCATCACTTCCCTCAAAAACAAGATACTGGCTCGTATCATTTGCATTGGCACTTACTAGTGCTACAAGGTCAAGCTCTTCATCATCTTCATCAATAGTTTCAACTATATTTTCTAATTCCTCATCATATTCTTGCATATCTACTCTTTTATAGTGCTAATTGTGAGAGCTCGCCAATATTTAAAATAGTTTTAGTATTTAAAATAGCGATATACTCTTTGTTATATTTCCCCATATGAAGGATGTACTTTGCATCAATCTTTGAGCCAAATTCTGGTGCTTTTGTAAGGTCTGCAACATCTATATTATCTACCTCATATACTTCATCAATAATAATACCTATAGACATCATAGCTTCATCTTGTTCATAGTTAACAACTACTATAGATGTTTTATCTGCTATAGCTGATTTACCGAGTTCAAATCTATCAAGCAGGTCAATAACGGGAACAATATTTCCCCGTATATTTGTTACGCCTTTTACAAAGGAGTTCATAGTAGGAACCTTAGTAATGCTACTATATTCCACAATCTCTTTTGCTTTTAATGATTCAATACCATATAAAACACCACCAACTAAAAAAAGAAGATACTGTTCTTGTGTGCTAGAGCCTTCAAACTCTAGCTCATTCTCTTTTGTGCTCATGATTTGCTCTTAATATCTGTCAAATTCACGAAGATCTAGACCACCACTTGATGCTTGAGCTACTTGTGACACAGCTTGTGTTTGTGGAGCCGCCAAAGGTGCTGGAGTGTTAAACATATCGCCTTGTGCTACTTTGAAGAAACTCATCATCTGATTTAATGAGTTGGCTTGTCCATTGAGCTGTTCACTTGCACTTGCCATCTCTTGAGAAGATGCTGCATTTGTTTGTGTTACTTGGTCAAGTTGTGTCATAGCAGTATTTATTTGTCCTAAACCTATATCTTGCTCTTTAGCTGCATTTGCTATATCTTTTACCAGTTCTGCTGTTTCTTGAATTTTTGGTACAACAGAACTTATAAGTTCTCCAGCTTTTTCTGATATTTTTACACTCTCTGTTGTAATTGTACTTATCTCTTGCGCTGCTACTTGACTTCTTTTTGCCAGTTTTCGTACCTCTGCTGCAACTACTGCAAAACCTTTACCATGTTCACCTGCTCGTGCCGCTTCTATGGCAGCATTAAGTGCTAAGAGGTTTGTTTGGTAAACAATATCTTCGATAATTGAGATTTTCTCACTTATAAGAACCATAGCATCAACTGTTTTAGTTACAGCTTCCCCACCATCTATAGCCATAGTAGATGCTTCTTCTGCTAAGTCATTAGTTTTTTGAGCATTTTTAGCAGACTCCGCCACACTCCCACTCATCTCTTCAAGGGCTGCACTTGTCTCTTCAAGTGAACTTGCTTGTTCAGTAGCTCCTTGAGAAAGAGATTGAGATGAGGCACTCACTTGTGTAGAAGCTGATGCTATCTCTGTTACGCCACTATTGATGCGACCAACTATTGTTTGTAGTTTATCAGCTACTGAGTTTGTAGCAGTTTTTATCATAGTAAAATCACCAGCAAAATCTTTTTCAATTCGTTTCGTCATATCACCTTCACTCATATTTTCTAAAACATTTCCTGCTTCAGAAAAAAGATTTTGAAGTGTTATGGCAACATTATTTGAAGCAGTTTTTGCTATATTAAAAGCACCTTTATAATCTGCTGTGATTCGTGAATCAAGTTTACCATCTGCAAGGTTGCTTAGCATCTGATTTGTATCTAAGAAACCATCTCTAACAACTGTTGCGAAACCGTTAATACCATTTGTTATCTCTGCAAAGTCTCCACGGTATTTTGTAACATCTATCTGTGCATCTAGGTTACCAGCTTCTCCCTCTTTATTCATCATATTTGAATCTTCGACTAGGTTGTTAAGTAATATTCCTAGTTCATTTACTGCTGTTTTTGCAACACTAAATGCTCCATTATAATCTTTTGTGATTTGTGCTGAGAAGTCTCCAGAACTTAATTTGTCTAGTTTATCATTTACATCTAAGAATGTATCTCTCATAACTCCAGCAAATCCATTTACACCATTTGTGATGTCTGCAAAGTTTCCACGGTATTTTGTAACATCTATCTGTGCATCTAGGTTACCAGCTTCTCCCTCTTTATTCATCATATTTGAATCTTCGATTAGGTTGTTAAGTAATGTTCCT
>JAGHAW010000001.1 GCA_021161305.1 Sulfurimonas sp. | reverse complement strand
TCATCTACACTACTCTCTTTTAAAATAATCTCTTTTTCAATTTCTGCTTTAGGGTAGTCAAAACTTAATGATATAAATCGTTGTTTAGTACTTGGTTTCATCCCTTTTAAAACATTTTGATAACCAGGATTATAAGAGACAACAAGCATAAAGTCAGGATGAGCTTCTATCACTTCTCCTGTTCGGTCTATGGGAAGTACTCTTCTGTAGTCTGCGAGGGAGTGTAGTACTACTGTAGTATCTTTTCTAGCTTCAATAATCTCATCAAGATAACAGATACCACCATTTCGTACGGCTTTTGTTAGTGGACCATCTTGCCAATAAGTTCCATTTTCATCTATAAGATGACGACCTATTAAGTCAGATGCACTTAGGTCATCATGACAAACAACCGTATAGACTTCACGGTTGAGTTTTTCACCCATGTGTTCAATAAACCTTGTTTTTCCACATCCAGTAGGACCCTTGATAAGTACTGGTAAATTCATAGAAGCAGATGCCTCAAAAAGCTCAACTTCATTGCCTTGTGCTAAATAATATGTTTGTGACATCTTTTTCCTTTTTATTTCGTTAAATTTATATAAACTTCTGGTATGACTTTAGGTAGTTTTTGACCATCTCGCACTACAGCAAAACCATCTCTTCCAAACAAGTAACTCAAATACTCTTTTGCATCCAAATCTACAGTAATACAAAAAGGTGTAATCCCTTTTTTCTTTACCTCTTCTATGGCTTTTTTAGTATCTTCTATACCATACCTGCCATCATATCTGTCTTCATCATTTGGCTTACCATCACTAATAATAAGCAGTAATTTAGTACTACTTTGTTGCTTTTCAAGTATTTTTGCAGACTCACGAATAGCAGCCCCTAGTCTTGTATAGTAGTAAGGTTGCATGGCGTCAATACGACCACGGATTAAGTTATCATACTTATCTTTAAAGTTTTTAATAATATTAAAATAGACTTTTTTATTTTGTAAAGATGAAAAAGAGTAAATAGCAAACTTATCATTGAGCCGCTCTAAGGCTTCAGAAAAAACCATAAGCCCATCTTTTATTACATCAATAATACGTATATCTTGTGTAATACCCCCCTCAGTAGAGAGTGATACATCAGCTAAAATAAGTGTAGAGATATCTCTAGTTTTCTTTTCAAAAGTGGTATAAAAATTTTGATGATGCATTGACTTATTAAGATGACCTTTGTAGTCTATCCAAGTATCAATATTTAATTCATCACCATAAGGTAGTCTATCATTTTTAACTCTATCAAGTAATAATAGGTCTAACTCACCTTGTATCTTTCTCACTGTTCTTTTAAGTCTAAGTGGTAACTCAATAGGCACAATATTTAGTGTGACTTGGGGCTTAATACGCACATAGTTAATGAGGTAGTCATTTTTTCTATAGTCCCATTCATCTATGAGGTGACCTTTTCCTAAAGGGTAGATTTCTGTCATATCTGCTTGTAAGTCTAAGTCCATTTTAATACGAGAAGAGAGGTTGGCTTGTTTTTTACCAATGGTTATTTCATCTAAATCTTCTGCGTGATACAGAGCATCTTCATCAAAACTATCATCTTCCATACGGTCAACATTCACTTGTTCAAAAATACTCATGAGTGACTCAGGTAAAAAGACTAAAAAACCTTTTGTCTCTTTGGTATCATCTATCTCATTAGCTTTCTTTTTCATTTCAAGGTTGTCTGTTTTATCTTTGTCTTGATTTTGGGCAGGTGGTTCTTCTTCCTCACTATTGAGTTTTGCTTTACCTGATTCAATAGGAGGATAAATCCAAAAAGGATTGGGGTAATCATTGATTAAATCTTTATTACTTTTCTCTTCTAAAGAGTTAATAAATGATAACTGTTCAAATTGTTCTGCTATATAGTGTGTAGTTTTTTCATGAAATAGTGCAAACCCACTATATTTATGACATAAGTATTGTTCTGCTTTTGTGTTTTCCTGGCTTAAATTATCACTTGTAATATCTACTCTGGTCATCATAGCAACAAGCCAATAGTATAACATTTCATTCTCTTCTTTAGTATCAAAATAAGCAAATGATGCGGGAAGATAGAGTGATTTATCATCTTGCCAGGTAAGATAAAATTCTTTACCCATAAAAGAGATTTTTTGTAAAATAGTTCGTGAAGATGTTTCTACAAATCTTTTGTCTGTAATAGTTAATTCTTTACCTTTTTCACCACCTAGAAGATGGTGAAAAATAGTAAGAGATTTAGAGATATCAGTAAAGTAAACTCGTTCACTCTCATGAAACTTATTTACTTTTCTACTAAGATATTTATCCCAGTTTTTACCAATGCTCTCTTCAAACTCTAGCCAATACTTAAGCATTTTCTTCTTTTACAAAGAAACTATAGAAGTATGTAAGCAGTCCTAAAAGAACAAGGACTCCAAAACCAGAACGAATTAAGAATATACTTGAAATTGACTCTGCCGATTCCATAAATCCTATAAGGTCTGTTCCTACTCTTGAATCAAAAATCTGAACAAGACCTGCAACACTTAGAGCCAAAGTAAGACCCATCATACCAATAT
>JAGHAW010000014.1 GCA_021161305.1 Sulfurimonas sp. | reverse complement strand
ACATAAGAGAACTCTCTATAAAAAATATAGATACAAAATTTATAGAAAAATATAAAAAAATCTTGGATAGACTTTTAACTGTTTTGTTGGATGAAAATAGTCTGAATGCAGATATAGCAACACTCTCAAACTACGGTTTTGAGAAAAAATATTATTTAAAATATCCACTACCAACTATAAGATTTAGAATCTTAGATAGTTCTCAAACTATAGCAGGTTTGAGTGATATATCTCTAAATATAGATGAGTTTAGGCATCTAAATCCTGTATGTAGATACATATATATCGTTGAAAACAAGATAACAACTTTGTCTTTCCCACCACTAAAAAACTCTATGGTAATCTTTGGAAATGGTTATGGTGTTGAAGTTTTAAGAGATGTAGAGTGGCTTAAAACAAAAGATATTTTTTATTGGGGAGATATAGATAGTGATGGTTTTGCTATTCTCTCACAAGTTAGAGGTTACTTTAAAGATACAGTTTCTATTCTAATGGATAAGCAGACAAAAGATAGTTTTAAACATTTTGGTGTTGAGGTAAAATCTAGTATATGTAAGGAGTTGAAAAATCTTACAGATAAAGAAAAAAATATGTTTGATAATATTGGAAATTTTAGGTTAGAACAGGAGAGGATAGGGTTTGAGTATGTTAAAAACTCTCTAGCTAATCGACTTTAAAGCAATTTTTAGGCATTATATCAAAAAATATTATAAGGATTATACACAAGTGAATGTAATCGCAATAAAACATAATGACCAAATTATTGATTTACAAACTGCTGAGGAGTTAGGGTTTGAGGGTGAGCAGATTCATCTTGATAATTCAAAGGACTCTTTAGAAGTTCTTCGCCATTCAACAGCACACCTTATGGCTCAAGCTATAAAGTCTCTCTATCCTGATGCAAAGTTTTATGTAGGACCAACTGTTAAAGAGGGTTTTTATTATGACTTTAAAACGGAATCAGAGATAGGCTCTGGAGATTTGAAAAAGATAGAAAAACAGATGTTATTTTTTGCTAAGAAAAAGTATAAAATAGAAAAATACTCTATCACAATGGATGAAGCAAAAGAGAAGTTTAAAGATGACCACTTAAAACTGGCAGTTATGCAGAGAATCCATGATGATACGGTTTCTATTTATAAACAAGGTGAGTTTGAAGACTTATGTCGTGGACCTCATTTGCCATCTATTGGATTAATCAGATATTTTAAACTTACTAAACTTGCCGGTGCATATCTTGGAGGTGATTCTAAAAATGAGATGCTAACTCGTATATATGGTATAGCATTTGCAGATAAAGAGTCACTAAAAGCTCACATGGATATGTTAGCAGAAGCTGAAAAAAGAGATCATAGAAAATTGGGTAACGAGATGAAACTTTTTACTTTCCGTGAAGAGGTTGGAGCAGGTTTTCCTATCTGGCTTCCCGCCGGTGGTCGTCTTCGTGCAAGATTAGAATCACTTCTATTTAAAGCACATAGAAAGAGAGGCTATGAGCCTGTTCGTGGACCAGAGATGCTTCGTTCAGACCTTTGGAAAACTTCAGGTCACTATGAAAACTATGGTGAAAATATGTATTTCACTAATATTGATGAGATAGAGTTTGGTGTAAAACCTATGAACTGTGTTGGTCATATTAAAGTATATGAAGATGAATTGCACTCTTACAGAGATTTGCCAATCAAGTATTTTGAGTATGGTGTTGTTCATCGCCATGAGTTTACTGGTGCTTTACATGGTTTGTTTCGTGTTCGTGAGTTTACACAGGATGATGCACATATCTTCTGCAGAGCTGACCAAATCGAAGAGCAAATTATAGAAGTTGTTGATTTTGTAGATAAAATTATGTCAACTTTTGAATTTGATTATAAGATGATGATTTCTACTAGACCTGAAAAAGCTGTTGGTAGCCAAGAAGTCTGGGATATATCAACTCAAGCACTTAAAAATGCGATGGATAAAAATAGTCTTGCGTATGAGATAGATGAGGGTGGAGGGGCTTTTTATGGTCCCAAAATTGATATTAAAATCACTGATGCTATTGGTCGTGAGTGGCAATGTGGAACAATTCAGTTAGATTTCAATCTACCTGAGAGATTCGCTCTTGAGTACAATGGCGAAGATAATGATAAAATTCAGCCAGTTATGATTCATAGAGCAATTTTAGGTTCATTTGAAAGATTTATCGGGATTTTAACAGAACACTATGCTGGTGAATTTCCAATGTTTATTGCTCCTACACAAGTTGCAATAGTTCCGGTTGCTGAAACACATAAAGATTATGCTAAGCTTTTATCAGATAAACTTATCGACATTAATGCCGATAGTGAAGTATACGCTAAGAATGATTCTTTAAATAAAAGAATTAGAGTAGCAGAGAAGACTCGTGTTCCAATGATAGTAGTTATTGGTGATGAAGAGATAGCAAACAAAACCGTAGCAGTTCGAGATAGAAGAACTAGAGAGCAGTATAACCTAAGCGAAGAAGACTTTTTATCGCTTATACAAACTAAGATAAATGAGGTAAATTTTTGAGTACTAAGAAAAACCGTGTAATAATGAATGACGATATTCGTGCAACAGAGTTAAGATGTAATGTAGATGGAGGTGAGTCTTTAGGAATCATCTCTTTTGATGAAGCTATGGAAAAGGCAAATGAATTAGGGCAAGATTTAGTTCTTATTGCTCCAGATGCAAAACCACCTGTTGCTAAGATTATGGATTACGGTAAATTCAGATATCAAGAAGAGAAAAAACTCAAAGAGCAAAGAAAAAACCAAGTTAAAATCGTTGTAAAAGAGATTAAACTTTCGGTTAAAATTGCTGAAAATGATGTTGCATATAAAGTTAAACATGCAAGAGAATTTTTAGAAAAAGGCTTCCATGTAAAATTTCGCGTATTTTTAAGAGGTCGTGAAATGGCTCATCCAGAAGCTGGAAAAGAAGTTCTTCTTCGTGTTTGGCCAATGGTTGAAGACATCGGTGTAATGGAAAAACCACCTAAATTTGAAGGTCGTTATTTCAACATGTATGTAACTCCTCAGAAATAGTTTTACATTTCCGAGTAGTCAATCCCCTCTTCGCATGTGAAGGTGAGATTTTTTATAATCTCATCATTCTCACTTTTTCCTTCTCCAAACTCACTTAAAAATTCCAATTCGATACAACTTTCTTTGTAAATATTACCGTCTTGATTATTTGTTAATATTTCTATAAATAGGTCATTCATAATTAACCTCCTATTGAAGTAATAAAAAATAGTATAAAAATAAAGTGTGAATAAAGTGTGTGTTTTTACATGCCAAGGTATTGTTTGGCATGTAGGGAATTAAATTAGAGAGAGATTTTAGCTTTTAAATCATCTTCGCTTATAGCAGCAGTAGGGTATTTTATAACGATTAAGTCTTCTGTTTCATTTATATACCACTCAGCTATATGATGATCTTCCAAGTTATTTAGTTTATCTAAATCAACACTATTTTGAGCAAGAAAAAGATGAGAGTGTTTCGTAGGGTTTTGTAGTTTAAGTGTCCATAGTAGCCATATAGCAGCAGTAACAGCTACGGAGATACCGATAACTCCTCTGTCACTAATATCTAACATTAAACCAGTAAAAGTACCACCTATAAATGTTGCAAAGTAAGCTACTGAGTTTGAGATACCTAGAGCTGCACCTTTTTGGTGAACTTTTGCAAATTTTGTAATCATAGACTGAACAAGTGGTTCCATCATATTGAAGGCTATAAAAAACATCGAAACACCGACTATAAAAAGAGTGCTGGAATCTGTTAATCCCATAATTAAAAATGAACCGATAAAAAGAGTTATCGAAACTAAAAATATCTGTTTTGGTTTGTTGTGCTTTTCTCCAAAAACTGCTGCCGGTCCCATGGCGATAAGACCAAGCAGCATAGCAGGTAGATAAGCCATGTATAAATCGGACTTTTCCCAAGCAAAAGCATCACTTGTAAGAATGATAGGAATTAGAACAAAAGCAGCAGTCATAAGACCTTTTTGCATAGCGTTTATGATTATCATATTTAAAAGGTTGCTGTCTTTTAAGATGTCAGAAGTTTTAGCAGTTGCATGATATATATGTTTTATTCTTGGTGGAGTTGGAACTTTCGTAAAAAGAACAACTATTGCTAAAAGAGCTAAAACAGCAGTAATTATGAATAGAGTGCTAACACCATAAGCTGCACCTATAACTGGACCAAGCCCCATAGCAAGAGCAAAACTTATAGCAATAGAAGCTCCCATAATAGCCATAGCTTTACCGCGAATCTTCTCTTCAACCAAATCAGAAATCATAGCTGTGATAACAGAACCAATGGCTCCCGCACCTTGTAAAAATCGACCAAACATAAGTGTGTATATATCAGTTGAGTAAGCACAAACGAGAGAACCAACCAAAAATATAAGAAGACCAACTAAAAGAGTCGGTTTTCTTCCTATCTTATCACTCATAGTTCCAAAAGGAACTTGAAAAATTGCTTGAGTTAGTGCATATCCACCAACAACTACACCGACAAGAAGAGGTGTTGAACCTTCAAGTTCTAGTGCGTAAATAGAGATAACAGGCAGAACTAAAAATAGACCTAAAAACCTAAGTGAGAGTATCGCCGAGAGGGGAAAAACTTTTTTAAACATGAATTGCCTTAATAATTTGAGTATAATTTCGCAATTATATATAAAACAATATTACTAAGGATTAAAATTTGAAATTAGTTTTAGCTACATCTAATAAAGGAAAAGTAAGAGAGATTAAGGCTCTATGTGAAGAGTATGAAGTTATACCTTATAGCGAGTTGATTGAAGAGTTTGAAATTGTTGAGGATGGGGATAGTTTTAAGGAAAATGCACTTATAAAAGCTAGAGCAGTTTTTAAAGCTTTAGATGATAAAAATGTTATTGTTATGGCAGACGATAGTGGTATAAGCGTGGATATACTTGATGGAGAACCAGGAATTTACAGTGCTAGATATGCAGGAGTAGAGGCAGACGATAAGGATAATCTTTATAAACTTATAGATGATATTAAAGCCAAAGGTGTTAAGTCTTCACCTGCACACTATACAGCTGCTATAGCCATAGTGACTAACAAAGGTAAATATTGTGTTCATGGTTGGATGCATGGAACTGCAATAACAAAAGCGGTTGGTAATGGTGGATTTGGATATGACCCAATGTTTATTCCGGATGCTTATGATAAAACATTAGGTGAACTTGATGATGAGATTAAGAAAAAACTCTCTCATCGTTCAAAAGCTTTGAGTTTGGCAAAAATTATCCTACATGCCGTATGAATTTATAAAAATTTACGACTTAGATTATAAAAATTATTTTCCAATTTGTCTAAAAGAATATGTAAATGGGCACTATATCTGCTTATAGTTTGCATGATATCTCCTTTAACAAATTTACTTCTTTTTGTAATTAAACTGAGAAGTTATTTAGTAAGCAAGCAAGAAATATTCCAAATATTGATATAGATTTATGTTATCATTGACTAACAAAATAATAGTTGAATATTAATATTTGATGTTACGATAACCAAAGTTTGCAAATTTCGATATAATAGGGTGTTAACTGAGTGGGTTTGTGTCTATGAAATGGAGGGGATATTTCATATTCCAAGAAGGTGTTTATAATTAATATGTGCAATGATGGATTTTAACAACAAATCTCATACAATGGTTATGAGTGAAGATGGTAGTTATACAGCGTACTCAAAAGAGTATGATGAGCATTACCACTCTACAAGGGATGGTGCTTTGCATGAGTCATTGCTCAAGCATGTGATACCGGCTTTTAAAATTAAACAATATCAAAGTGAGATAAATATTTTAGATATTTGCTTTGGTTTAGGTTTTAATACTCTTGCTACTATATACTATGCGAAGCAAAATTTCCCACATACGAAGATAAATATCTACTCTCCAGAATTAGATGCAGATTTAGTTAAATCATTAGAAAATTTCACTTATCCAAAAGAGTTTGAAGAGTTTAGTGAGATAATTAAATCTTTAGTGGACAATGGTGTTTATGATGATGGCTTATGGCATATAGAAGTGTTTTTGGGTGATGCAAGAGAGTACATAAAACAGTTTTCACATGCTAAGTTTGATGTAGTATATCAAGATGCTTTTTCACCAAGTGTAAATCCTGTTTTATGGACTAAAGAGTATTTTGGTGATATTAGAAATATTATAAAAGATGATGGAATTTTAACAACTTACTCTATAGCATTGGCAACTAGATTGGCACTTTATGAGAATGGTTTTAATATTTATATAAATAGTGGTAAAGATTTTAGAAATGCTACTGTGGCATGTGTCGATAAATTAAATGAGTTTGAGCTTGTAGATATAAAGCATAAAATTTCATGTAATCCACATACCAAGCCTCTTATGGATTAGGAGTTTATTACCTCTAAAAAATCCTCTCCAAATTGCTCAAATTTTTTCTCTCCAACACCATTGACTTCAAGCATACTAGCTTTATCATAAGGTTTGTCACTTGCTAAATGTTTAAGTGTTTTATCTGAAAAAATAATGTAAGCAGGAACACTAAGTTCACTTGCAAGTTCACTTCTTTTAGTTCTAAGTTCTTGAAATAGCTCTTCATCATAAACAAAGTCTTCTTTTTGTTTAACTTTTTTCTCTGTTTTAGAAACTTCAAGTCTTGAAGATTTTATATCAATCTCTTTTTGTCCTTTTAGTATAGTGATGGCATCATTTGTAAGTTTTAAAACACTGAATTCTCCGATATTTAAGATTTTAAGTTCCAAAAGGCGTTCTAAAACTATAAACCACTCTTTTTTGCTTAGATGTGTTCCAATGTTGTAAACAGAGAGATTATCGGCTGAATTTGCTAAGAGTTTTTGCTCTTTTGAACCTCTTAAAATATCTATAATATAGTTTTTTCCAAAGTTTTGAGAAGTTTTATAGATAGCACTTAAAATCATCTGTGCCTCTTTTGTAATATCTCTTCTGGAATCATTTGAGTGTAGGCAGTTGTCACATCTATTTTTACACTCATCAAGAGTGTCATCAAAATACTCTGCTAGTTGCTTATGAAAGCAAATCTCACTTGTAGCAAATTTATAGATACCATCTATTTTTGCATCTAAATGGGCTTTATACTTTTGGTTTTGAATATCATTTAAGAATCTTTTTTGTAAAACCATATCAGCAGCATTAAAGAGAAGTAAAACTTCACTATCTTCTCCATCTCGTCCAGCACGACCTATTTCTTGGTAGTAGTTTTCTTGAGATTTTGGCAGTGACATATGAACAACAAAACGAATATCACTCTTATCTATTCCCATGCCAAAAGCGATAGTTGCAACCATGATATTTACTTTGTCGTTTACAAATATTTTAAAGTTTTGTTCTCTTACATGTTGTGGAAGTCCTGCATGATAGGGTAGAGATTTATATCCATTTTGATTAAGATAGGCACTAATATCTTCTGTTTTTTTTCTTGAACTTACATAGATGATTCCACTCTCATCAGTGTGACGATTTAAAAATTTCTCCAGTTGGGCATATCCGTTTGTAATGCGTCTCTCAGCAGAAATAAATATATTTTTACGAAATATTCTACCTCTTAAAACTTTTGGATTTTCCAGTCGAAGTTCTATTAATATGTCATCTGTAACATGATTTGTACTTGTTGCAGTAAAAGCACAGATATTGGCTCGTGGAAAGTTTGCTTTTAAACTGCCCAATGCTCTATAATCTTCTCGAAACTCATGTCCCCATTGAGAGATACAGTGAGCTTCATCTATAACAAAAAAGTTTATATTTAGACCTCTTAGCAGATTGAGTGTCCACTGGGTATTTAGTCTCTCTGGCGAGATATATAAAAATTTCAGTTCACCCATTCTGGCACTATGAACAATAGCATCAATATCATCACGAGATTGAGCAGAAGAGATCATATCTGCACTGATTTGCTGAGCTTTAAGTGCAGATACTTGGTCTTGCATAAGTGCGATTAGAGGTGATATGACTATACTGATACCATCTTTTATAAGGGTAGGGAGTTGATAAACAAGGGATTTTCCACCACCCGTTGGCAGAATCATAAGAAGGTCTTGATTATTTAAAATTGCATCAACACCCTCTTCTTGAAGTTCTCTAAAATTATTGTGTCCGAAGTTGTCTTTTAAGACTTTGTGCTTTAAATCCACTTTTTAAAACTGTGCCGTTATAGAATCAACTTCATCCCAAGTTAGAGCCTCTTTTTGATGAGCAATAATGTGTGACACATATCTGGCAAACATATCGGTCTCAACATTTACCTTTGAGCCTTTTTTATAGTTTTTAAAAAGAGTCTCTTTCATGGTATGTGGAATGATGGTAAGTCTAAAACTGTTTGCATTAACATCATTTACGGTTAGACTTACTCCATCTATGGCGATAGAGCCTTTAGGAACTATAAAAGGTATTTGTTTTTTAGGAACCTCTATAAAAACATCAAAAGAGTTTCCAAGATTTTCAATCTCCTTTACGATTCCAACACAATCGATATGCCCCTGAACCACATGTCCCTCAAATCTGTCCCCCATCATCATAGCCGGTTCTATATGTACTTCATTTTTGTAGTTATCCATAGCTAAAAGTTTTTGGCTTTCTGGAGAAAGTTCAACACTAAATCCATCACCTAAAACTTTTATAACAGTTAAACATGCACCATTTATAGCGATACTATCACCTAGTTTTGCTTTGTGTTTTGCTCGTATGCTAAGAGTGCTTCCAGCTAAACTTTTAACATTTGCAATTTCTCTGATTAAACCTGTGAACAAAGAATCTCCTTTGTTTTATCTATATTTGTGTAGAGTGTTAAAATTCATTTATTATGACAGGATCTTCTACGGATATAGAGAATGTAGAGTTGGCATCCGCACTTATAGTATACTCTATATATGAGTGACCAGCATTAGTGCAACTCTCTATAGGCATATGGATAGCATTAACTATATTTCCATCTCCAGATACTGTAACATTTTTAAATCCAAATCTTGCATTCCTGTATGGTTCTACCGTATCTTTTATCCATGTGTAAAATTTTACACTATGTGTATTGCCATTTTTTACTTCAAATGTTGTATCTGAATTCATCTCTATTCCATGACCTCTAAGTGTATGTTTTTTAGCTTCACCAATTTTTAAATCTTTATTTAAACTATTGTCATGACCTATGATGTTTATATATACTAAGATACTTTTGCCAACAAGATAATAATCATAAGAGAGCTCAATTATTGCTGTTCCACTCTCATCTAATTTCGTAGAACCATCTTTTAATTTTACTTGACCTAACCATTTGTCTCCAAAAAAGCAAGCATCTTCTCTATTGTTTCTTCCAATTGCAAAACCTAGTTTATCTGTTGTGTTCCCATCATATTGACCATTTAAAAGAAGGATACTGTCACTGTTGAAATCATCAAAGTTCCATCCACCGGATGCTGGGTATCTATAACCATCACCAAATGTAACTAAAATATCATTGTGAATATCTATATCATTTGTTGATTCTATTAAATTTTGATTTAGATTTAGTCTATCTTTTGTCATTGTTGCTAAGGTTGTATCTCTATTGTTTATAAATATTCTATGTTCTGGATAGTTTTGGTCGTCATAGTTTGCATAACCGACAATTGCTCCAACTGATACTTGTGGATTTGTATTTACTTGATTAAAATATTTATCTGTAACAGAGACTGCAAATTGTTCTATAAATTTTGCTTTGTCTTTATCTTGGTCTGTACTTACATAGCTAATACTTATTGCAGTTGGTGGACCTGATTCTATGACAATATTGAAAGTTTCATTAAGTATTTTTCTATCTCCATTTATATCTTTAAAACTACTTTTGATATTAATAGGAACTAAACCAGAAATAGTTTTACTTTTTAGGTTCAGTGTAATGTTGTTTTGATTTTTAAAATT
>JAGHAW010000163.1 GCA_021161305.1 Sulfurimonas sp. | reverse complement strand
CCTCGTGAAAAATATGTGATTGATAATCTTGCTTTTGGTATTTGGAAGTAAGTTTAGTATTGTATATTTAATTTATATTTGTGTATACTTTTTGGAAACTATAAATTAAGGTGTAAGTATGGGAATGGTTAAATGTAGAGAATGTGGAAATTTAAAAAGTTCAAAAGCTGAAGTATGTCCTCACTGTGGTATAAAACCTCTTAGAAAAAAACCTATTAAAAAAACATCTACTTTTACATGGTTTATATTAATTATACTTATCTTGATATGGTATTCTATTTCATCGATGAATGATGCTAAAGAGTCTGCAAAGACTACTTCAATAAAACCAGGTCTAACTTTAGTACAGAAGCAAAGTAAAGAAAAGGTTTTATTAGCAGAACTTAAAAAGATAGCAGCAGCAGAAATTTATACAAATATGAATAAATATGATGAACTTTTAAAAATGTTTCCTACTAATAAGAAGTATATAGCTAAGAAATCATATTACAGTAAAAAAGTCACTTCTCTTGAATCAAAGATAGGGAAAAAGCCGAGAGTTAGCTCTTGGGATAGAGTTCCATTTTGTGTAAAAAATTATATTGATCAAGTAGCTAAAGACCCTGATTCTGTTGACTTTGATAGCTGTACAGATAGTAGGTTCTCAGAAAGAGGGTGGTCCACTACTTGTAAATACCGAGCAAATAATAGCTTTGGTGGAAAAGTTTTAGAGGTTAGAACTTTTACGATTAGGCACGATGTTGTAGTAAATGTTTCAGAAATATAAATTAGTAAAAAAGTAAAAAATAGAGAGACATTATTTCTCTCACGAATATTGGGTAGTGAGATTTATTGTATTTAGCTAACGGTAAAAGTACCGTCAGTATTACTTACTTGTACTTCCTTGCTTGCTCTTTCTCATACTTTTCATCTTCATCCTCTAAAGAAAATTCTCTCCATTGTGCTAACTCATTAGATGGATTAAATTTGTTTAATACCTCCATCTTTTCATAGTTCAAAGTAGTTAGTGTTACAAAAAAACCTAATTAAATTTTCCCGTACATTTCATTGTAAAAAGTAAATGCATATCTATCACTAAGTGAAGCGATATAATCAGCCACTACTCTATGCTTATTTCGAGAATTTAATTGCTTATAGTAGAACTCTGGAAGCATTTTATCTTCTTCCATCAAACCACTATAAAGCCCTTTTATCGCCTGTTTTCCTGCATACATTTTTACTGTTATATCTTTGTGCTGATATAATTTATCAAAAAGAAGTTTTTTAAGTTTTTTTATCTTTGTTTCTAATTTTGGCTCAAAACCGACAGGAATATCACTCTTGGAGTCTAACGAGGCACTTAAAATCTCAGAAGTATCAACATTTGAATAATCAAGCAATGAATAGACTAGATGATTTATAAGGTGGGAACTAAAGCGATAACGGAACATCTCACTATTTTCCTGCGTTACACCCTCCTCTGATACCTTTTGCAGAATCTCCTCTATCAGTTCGCTCTCTTTTAAGTCATTAAAACTGATAAGCCCTGCATTTACACCATCATCTATATCATGACTTATATATGCTATCTCATCAGCACGATCAACTACCATAGCTTCTATGGAGGGGTGAGTGTCAAGATTGAATTTTTCATGAATCTCTGGGGGTAAAAAACTCTTTTTGTATGGGTAGGAGTGTTTGAGTATTCCCTCTAGCGTTGCAAAAGTAAGATTTAGACCATCAAAACCTTTATATCTTTTCTCTAGCAGTGAAACAACACGAAAACTCTGAAAATTATGCTCAAAGCCATTTTTAAAACCATCATCTTTCAAACATTTATCTAAAGTATCTCCACCAACATGACCAAAGGGAGTATGCCCAGAATCGTGTGCTAAAGCGATAGCCTCTGCTAAAGATTCATTTAGACCTAAATGAGAAGTGATTGAACGGGCAATTTGTGAAACTTCTATAGAGTGTGTTAAACGAGTACGAAAAAAATCACCCTCTTGATTTAAAAAAACTTGAGTTTTATACTCAAGCTTTCTAAATGAACCGGAGTGAATGATTCTATCCCTATCTCTGGCATAGGGATTTCTAAAATCTTTGTCTATCCTGTGAAATCGTTCGTGTGCTTGCATATCTTACTACGATTTTTTAAGAAACTTAGTAAGAATCTGGATCTTTACACCATTAACGCGACCCTCAATAAGAGTGCTGTCATTTTTAACTAAACCGATGTTTCTAACTGCTGTACCTCGTTTTGCGACAAACGAAGTGCCTTTAACATCCAAATCTTTTGTGATTACAACTGTATCCCCAGTTTGAAGGGTTACACCATTTGAATCTTTATGAACAACACTATCTTCTTCTTCATTAGCACCAATTGATTCAGCATCAGCCCAAGCTTTTACATCATCTTCCATATACATCATATCTACTAAATCTTGGCGACCAAGAGCATTTAAAAGTCTGTAACTCATCACAACAACAGCAGGAACTTCACTCCACATACTATCATTTAAACAGTTAAAGTGATTTTCATCAAGCTCTGCACTCTCAATCTGATTTTTACAATTTGCACATACAAAAATAGACTGTTGAGCACTTCCATCTGATGGAGCAACTTCCAAAACACTTAATCCTTCAACACTTCCGCACAACTCACATTTACCGCCACTTCTTGCTTCTAACTCTTTTTCTAAACTCATCTATTTTTCCTCATCATCTGGATTAAATTTCAAATCTTCATTCTCTACACTCTGTTTCTTCTGTGTTTTATTGAATGCTTTAGTTGCTTCTTCTTCATTGTACTTTCTGCACTGATGCGGAACTGTAGCGTGTGGATCTGAAGCTATCTTATCGCACATTGTTGCACTAAACTCAACATTTGAGCATCCACTAAAAATAAAAATTGTTACTAAATATAATTTCCACATATAAAAACCCCTATTTCTTTTTTACTATTAAATCTAAATATTTTGATGGTGTTACTCTCATCATCTCTTGAGCCAACCATCTTATCTGAAAATATGCCGCACCACTATCTCTTAGAGTAAAATAGTTTTTCAGACTTCTAAGGTTGAAAGTTACAACCATATCAACTTTGACATTGTCAGAGATGATATGCTTAAAAGCATCACCGACATTTCTCTTTTTCTTTCCACTCTCTAAGGCTTCAAAAAGTTTTTGGGCATTACCGGCAAACTCTTCTAAAAAGCCAATAGAACTTTTTGCTACAGCAATAGAGTAAAAATCATCTACTGTTTTAGCTTGATATTTTAACTTATCATAAATAGCACCAATCTCAATCTTGTTGTACTCTGCATCACTTGTTACAAACATATCAAAACTCAAAATTTTATCTATAAAAAAATCTTTTGAACCTCCATTTTGAGATGCAACAAAAGCATTAATCAGTGAACTCATTGTATATCTGGTGCTTCTTACACTTATAGCTTGAATACGATGCCTTGCATGTTCTTGCAAAACACCTCTTGAAGTTCCACGGACTAAAAAACTAAGATTTGCATGTTCTAAAATAGAGTGATGAAAATATGTCCAAGCCAAATCACTAAGCAGAGATGAATCTTCTATCTCATTTATCTCATCACACATAGCACCATCTGGCATATGGTTTTCAATATCTTTTATAACTTCATTTTCACTATTAAGAAATGAATCGTAACATGTTCTAGCTGCTGTTTCACTAACGCCTATGCCTGTATCTTGCAATAGGACTACTTTGGGTTTACTATATTTAATACCGTACATATCTTCCATAATTAATCCTGCTTTATATTAGTAGTATTTTACAATAAGAAACTTAATCGACTTCTTTCAATAACTATTTTTGCACACCGTCCAAAACAGGAACAAAGTCACATGCTTCTAACTCTGTAGCTTTAATAGATGAGCCATTTTTTATAAAACGAGTAATAATCTGCTTATCGCCTTTTTGCATCGGGGCTACTAAAATCCCACCGTCACTAAGTTGGTCAAAAAGTTTTTTAGGTATCTCTTTTGCAGTTGCAGAAAACAAGATTCTATCATAAGGAGCGTACTGAATCCAGCCATTTTGTCCATCATCTGTTCTTGTGTGAATATTATTTATACCAAGAGAACGGAATTTTGCTTTTGCCTGAATCATCAAAGATTCTATACGCTCAATGGTAAAAACACCACGAAACAAGTTTGATAAAACTGCTGCTTGATAACCACTTCCACAACCAACTTCCAAGACTCTATCTGCACCTTTTGGTTCTAAATATTGGGTCATTTTTGCAACTGTCAGAGGTGAACTTATCCACTGAGAAGCACCCATAGGCAGAGCATCAAGCTTATATGCACTATGCTTAAAACCATTTGGAACAAAAGCCTCACGATTCGTAGAGGCTATCGCCTTTTTCACATCATCACTCAAAGAAAATTTCTGATTGCACTCATCTGCTAAACGAGCTGTTTTTGTAGCCGTTATTCTATCCACTTATCTTATTCCTACATCCATATATCGTCTCATCAACTCTATCTCTTTTTTATTATAATCAACTTCTAAGCAAGGCTTATTCCCATTGCGAAGCACTTCACCTTGTGGATTTATAATCCCGCTCATCTTTGTGCACTCTTCATCCATAGAATCACTCGCAACTACATAACACTGATTTATAATAGCCAGAGTTTGAGTTATCGCTTTAAAATGCTCTGTTCGTAGAACTCCCCAGTAAGATGGAACAGCAATCACATCAGCACCCTCAGATTTGTGCCATAACTCTTTAAAACGAAGTTCAAAACAGATAAATATTGATATCTTAATACCATCAATCTCAATGATTTTAATATCATCATCACTACCCTCACTCATATACTTATGTTCATCACCAAAACGAAAAAGTCTAACTTTTGCTCTTTCATAAACTACCTCACCGTTATGAAAAACTTTAGCAAAGTTAAAAATTTCACCATCTCTTTTTTCTATGATTGTTAGTATAATTATCTTATTTTGAGAAGCTTTTTTTATCTCCTCTATAGCTATCGGTGCAAAAGCGATAACCTCATCAAAGTTATCATAATCATAAGCACTCAAACATACTTCAGGAGCAACTATCAGAGATTTGTCTGGCGTTTGTTCTACAAGTGTTAGTAGTGTTTGTAAGTTAGTGTTATAGTTAGGAGTTGTCTCAAAAAGGAGAGAGCAGAGTTTATACTCGCTCATCCCTAAAAATCGTCATCAAAAGATAGACTGCCTTTTGAGTAGTTAGTAACAGTTCCCTCAAAAAAGTTAGTTTTTTGGTCGTTAAATTTTGCAAAATCATCTACCCATTTAATAGGATTTTCTACATTATAAAGCTTATCAAATCCAACAGCATTAAGTCTATCATCTGCTAAAAATTGAATATACTGCTCAACTATATCATCTGTAAGACCTAGAATCTGACCCTGAGTTATATATTTACCCCAGTCAGCTTCAAGTTTAACAGCTTTTTTAAACATCTCTATAACTTCTTCTTTTAGCTTGTCAGTGAAAAGGTCAGCTCTCTCACGGCGAAGAGTATTTATAAGATTTTGAAAAAGTATAAGGTGAGTTACTTCATCTCTTTGGATAAAACGAATCATCTGTGCAGAGCCAAGCATCTTACCTGAGCGAGCCAAAGTATAAAGATATGTAAAACCACTGTAGAAGTAGATACCCTCTAAAATCTGATTTGCAAAACACGCTTTTAAGAAGTTATGCTCAGTTGGATTTGTAGCTAACTCTTCATAAACAGCGGCAATCGCATCATTTTTACCCTTAAGCATCATATCCGTTCTCCAAAGCTCATAAATCTCTTCACCGTTAGTTGAGATACTATCAACCATAACAGCATAACTTTGTGAGTGAAGAGCCTCTTCAAAAGATTGACGAACTAAGATAAGGTTTATCTCTGGAGCAGTTACATAAGGGTTTACATTGTCTATAAGGTTGTTAGTTTGAAGTGAATCCATAAAGATAAGCTGTGAAAGTGTCTTATCGTAAGCTACTTTTTCTGCATCTGTAAGAAGTTTATAGTCTTTCACATCTTGTGTCATATCTACCTCTTTTGGGAACCAAGTGTTATTTAACATAACTTCCCAAAGATTATATGCCCACTGATACTTGATGTTATTTAACTCAAAAATACCAGTCGGATCACCACCAAAAATTCTTCTTCCATTTACATCTTCGTGTGACTCTGGATTATATATTTTTTTTCTATTCATAACTTACTCCAAAAATTTTAGTATATCATTCTACCTTTTTGTATATTTTATTTTGCTGATATTGGCATGTAAAATAGAAGATATTTTCATAGGGGTCAGGCGTTGAATATCCACTTTATTCTAAAAGTGGATATTCAACGCCTGACCCCTGCTAGTTGTTTAAAATAAAATAGTACAATTCTAAAACAAAGGATATGATTGAAAAAACTTCTTGTATTTTTGCTATTTACAATCTCTTTATTTGCCCATCCGCATACTTTTATAGAAGTTCATCCTACTATCAAAGTAGTGGATGGAGCTATAAAAACTATTCATTTTAAATGGAAACTTGACGAGATGACATCTACTATACTTATTATGGAACTTGATAAAAATGCAGACGGGAAGATAGATAAAAAAGAGAGTGCTTATATCCGAGACAATTACTTTATCATTCTTAAAGATTACAGCTACTATACACATATTAAAGTAAAAGGTAAACTTATCAAATTTCCCACACCAAAAAAATTTATAGCAACTATCGAAAATCATAAAATCTGCTACTCCTTTAGCCTAGATGAAAAATATATCGCAAAAGATACTATCTTTGAATTTGGTGACACCGACTTCTATACAGCGATGATTCTTAAAAAAGAGTTTGTTGAAATCTCTGGTGCAAAAGCCAAAGTAAGCGGCGTAGACAACGATTTTTACTACGGCTACAGATTGGAGATTAAATAGTGGAATTTTACTCCAAACTACTGCAAAAACTTATCTCTATTCAGTATGAATTAAATAGTTATATCTCAACCACTATCAGAAGTTTAAATGATGAAAACTCTCTAAGTACATCTCTGCTTATTTTAGGAATCGCTTTTACTTACGGTCTTATTCATGCAGCTGGACCGGGACACGGAAAAGCTCTTGTAGCACTCTACTTTACCTCAAACAAAAGCAGTTATAAAAAAGCTTTTAAGATGGGTTATATGATTGCCGTTATTCACGCTCTCTCCGCTCTGATTTTTACCTTTGGTATATTTTTTATTCTCAAAACGATGTTTAGACAAAACTTCAATGACTTTTCACAAATTGCCATGCAGATTAGTGCTGTTATGATTGTTGCTGTTGGTCTCTACTTGATTTATGAAGCCTACATGGGAAGAAAATACAAAGATAAGAAGATGAAAAAATCAAAAAAAAGTGAGATAGCAGTAGCCTTTAGTGCTGGTGTTGTTCCATGCCCTGGAGTTATGACGGTAGTACTTTTTTGTATAGTTTTAAATCAACACTTACTTGGGATTTTATCTGCTGTTGCTATGAGCATCGGGATGGGATTAACCATCTCTATTGCCGGTATTTTGTCCATTGCTCTAAATAAAAAATCCGGTAATTTTTTAAGCGATAAAGGGTATATTTTAGAAATATTTGGTGCTCTGCTTATCCTTACTCTTGGTCTATTTTTACTATTTGCCTCACTAAAATAATGGATAAATTTAAACCTGCCTTTGGGTTAAGGAACAGACATCTTCAAACTCTCTACTCCAGTTTTTTTAGAAAACCTTTATCACTTGAATTTGATATAGAAAAGTTTAAACTTGATGACGGAGACTTTGTAGAGTGCTACTGGCACAAAAGACCGCAAGACGGTGAAACTAAACCCATTGTTAGACTTTTTCACGGTCTTGCAGGTTCATATAAATCGCCATATATTCAAGGTACTATGAGAAAATTGGCAGAGAATGGATTTAGTTCAGTTTTGATGCACTTTAGAGGTTGCTCTGGAGTGCAAAACTCACTTCCTCGCTCATATCACAGTGGAGATAGTGGCGATGCTATAGCTTGGTTAACCCATTTAAAACAGAGATTTCCACATATCAAACTCTTTGGAATCGGTTACTCCCTTGGTGGAAATATGCTTCTTAAACTTTTAGGTGAACTAAAAGATTCTTCACCCTTAAGCAAAGCTATCTCCATATCCGCACCACTTCAACTAGATATTTGTGCCTATAAAATGAATAGCGGATTTTCAAAATTTTACCAACGCCATCTGCTAAAAGATTTAAACAAATCACTAGAACAAAAATACAACAAGCACGATATGAAATCACTAATAAATCTTGATAAAAAAGATGTCAAAAATCTTAAAACTTTTTGGGAGTTTGATGATGTCTATACAGCTCCCATACATGGCTTTAAATCTGCTAAAGACTACTACACAAAATGCAGTTCAAGACAGTTTCTAAAAGAGATAACAACGCCAACACTTATCATACACTCCAAAGATGACCCCTTTATGACCACAGAGATTCTGCCAAAACCAAGTGAACTTTCATCTAAAATAGAGATAGAACTATTTGAACATGGAGGGCATGTAGGTTTCATAGGTGGGAATATTTTTAATCCTAAATACTGGCTCGAAGATAAAATTATTAGTTACTTTAAAAAGTAGAGAAAAGATACAACTATCTTTTATTATAATTAGAAAAATTAATATTAAGGGGGTGATGTATGAAACTATTTATTACTTTCATACTTCTAATAACTACCATGAATGCAATAGATTTAAAACCGTATGAAACCAAGATAAAACAACTCAGTAATGAAGAGAGATTCGTACTTATAAATAAAGGTACCGAGGCACCATATACCGGTAAATATACAGATGAAAAGTCAAACGGTATCTACAGATGCAAAATATGTAATACGCCCCTTTACAAGTCAAGCGACAAGTTTGATTCAAGCTGTGGCTGGCCAAGTTTTGATGATGAGATTGAGGGTGCTGTAAAAAGAGTACCAGATGCTGATGGCAGACGAGTTGAAATAGTTTGTGCAAAGTGTGGCGGACATCTCGGTCATGTTTTTGAAGGCGAAGGCTTTACTCCTAAAAATACCAGACACTGTGTAAACTCTATCTCTTTAACACTTGATTCAACACCAAAAGTAAAAGACAACAACCTATCTTACGCATACTTTGCAGGTGGCTGTTTTTGGGGAGTTGAGTACTACTTGGAAAAACTCGATGGTGTAAAAGAGGTAAGTTCAGGTTTTATGGGTGGGAATGTGAAAAACCCAAGTTACTACGAAGTAGTTCGAGGAAATACAGGTCACCTAGAAGCTGTTGAAGTTATCTATGATAAAGCTAAAATCTCTTATGAAAAAATTGCTAAAACATTTTTTGAGATTCATGACCCCACTCAAACAGATGGGCAGGGTCCAGATATAGGAGAACAATACCTCTCTGCTATTTTTGTAAACAACGAGGGTGAAAAAAACACTATACGCTCTCTCATAACAAAGCTTGAAATAAACGGTTTCAGTGTAGCTACAAAGATACTAGATAAGCAAGAGTACTACAAGGCTGACGAGGAGCATCAAAACCACTATAACAAAAAAGGCACTAAACCTTATTGTCATGGGTACAAGAGAAGATTTTAACTATTTCATAATCTCTTGTGCCTTCTTGGCATCATAACCTTCAGTTCCACGGGATTCACTAAAATCTTTAGCCTCACCATCAATGGACTCTATTAGCTCATTTTTAAACTCTGTTGCTGTGTGTCCTGTTTCTTGAGAATAAACAACATAGATACCTATCACTATTGCTATAAGCATCAACACACTATTACGATTTTGATAAAAAACAAAAATCAATACAGCAAGTACAACCAAAGAAGCTGGGTATAACATTCCATCCATATTTACATCCTAAATTTTATTTGTATTAGTATATCATAAATAGAAAAAGGAGAAAGCTTAGTAGTTGCTACAGATAAAATCTGTAGCAATATAAAAGATTAATTAATCTCTCTTAGTTCCACGAGAGTTTCTTTTTCTCTCATTTTCTGTTAAGAATTTTTTACGGATTCTGATAGATTTAGGAGTAACTTCGAGTAACTCATCATCCTCAATCCACTCTAAAGCTCTCTCTAAAGACATATTTCTAAATGGCACAAGCTTGATAGCTTCATCAGCACCAGATGAACGAACATTTGATTGTGCTTTACCTTTAATAGGATTAACAACTAAATCGTTTGAACGAGAGTGTTCACCAATAATCATTCCCTCATAAACCTCAGTTTGAACACCAATGAAAAGAACACCTCTATCTTGAATACCAAAAAGTGAAAATGCTAAAGTAGAACCTGGAGTCATAGAGACAAGTGCTCCATAACTTCTTGATTCAACACTGCCGGTAAATGGACGGAATTCTAAGAAAGAGTGATTCATAATTCCCTCACCCTTAGTATCTGTTAAGAACTGACCACGAAAACCGATAAGTGCACGAGCAGGAATCTCAAACTCAATTCTTTGGAATCCTTGACCCATTGGAAGCATTGATTTCATCTCAGCTTTTCTCTTACCAAGACGCTCAATAACTGTACCACTTAAATCTTCAGGAACATCTATAACTAAATGCTCAAATGGCTCACACTTAACACCCTCAATCTCTTTAACAATAACTTCTGGGCGAGAGATACTAAACTCATAATCTTCACGACGCATATTCTCAGCAAGAATCGTAATTTGAAGTTCACCGCGACCTGAAACTTTATATTTACCCTCACCAACTGTCTCTAACTTCATAGCAACATTTGTTACCATTTCAGATTCTAAACGCTCACGAAGTTTGTTTGAAGTTACATGCTTGCCCTCTTTACCAGCTAACGGAGAATCATTAACAGCAAACACAACTGTTAGTGTTGGCTCTTCAATGTGCATAGGGTCAAGTGCAACTGGATTGTTAGGATCTGCAACAGTATCGCCAACATCAACAGTTTCCATACCAGCGAAAGCTACGATATCACCAGCTTCAGCTTGATCTATCTCCATACGATTTAAACCGAGAAAACCGATAAGTTTAGAGATTTTACCCTTAACCATCTCTCCATTAGACTTTGCAAGCATAATGTTATCGCCTTTATTTACCGTCCCGTTAAAGATACGAGAAATTCCAATTTTACCAACATAGTTATCATAATCTAGTGTGAAAACTTGTGCTTGAAGAAGATTCTCAGCAGAACCTTCCGGCTCAGGTACATCATTGATGATTGCTTCAAAAATACATTCAAAATTTCCATCAGGATCAGCCATATCCATTTTTGCGATACCATCTCTAGCAGCAGCGTAGATAATTGGGAAATCTTGTTGGTCATCAGTTGCACCCATATCTGCAAAGAGGTCAAACATCTCATCTACAACTCTATCCGGATCAGCAGAATCTTTGTCTATTTTGTTAATAACAACAATAGGTTTTTTACCAAGTGCTAGCATCTTTTTAACAACAAACTTAGTTTGAGGCATAACACCTTCATAGGCATCAACAAGAACTAAAACACCATCAACCATCTTAAGAACTCGTTCAACTTCACCACCAAAATCGGCGTGACCCGGAGTATCAATAATATTGATTTTATGATCTTTATAACGGATAGCTGTATTTTTAGAAAGAATCGTAATCCCTCTCTCACGCTCTAAATCATTTGAATCCATAGCTCTTTCATCATGTTGTTCATGCTCACCAAATGTACCAGACTGTTCTAGTAATCCATCAACTAGTGTAGTTTTACCATGGTCAACATGGGCAATTACTGCGATATTTCTTATCTTTTGCATATTTATAGGTTTCCTTATATTTGGGAAAATTTTCGCGATTATACCTAAAAAAATATTAGATATTCGTAAAAGTAGTGATATACTTATACTTTGATAGTTCTAGTGAGTATTTAAAAAAGAAAAGTCTATTTTATTAATCAAACAAATTATAAAAAATAATTTTTTATCTTTTAAATATAAAACCAAACAATAGAGTAAAAAATGATTGAATATCCAAATAAATTAGATAAAATATTTGATAAATTAGATAAACACAATGCCAGACCTATTATAATTGGTGGATTTATTCGTGATTCTCTGCTAAATATTGAGAGTAAAGATATTGAT
>JAGHAW010000069.1 GCA_021161305.1 Sulfurimonas sp. | reverse complement strand
CGGTTAAATTATTCAGTTTAGCTATAATAGAGATAAGGGAAGATTATGAATAATTTTTTAAATGGTACTATTGACTTAAAATATCTGTTACATGCATTTGATAAAAATGTGATTTTTTCTGCAACAGACCTAAAAGGGTGTATTGTCTATGTGAGTGACGCCTTTTGTAAAATCAGTAAATATAAATCTCAAGAGTTAATCAACAAAAATCATAATATTGTCAGACATCCGGATATGCCGTCAAAAGTTTTTAAAGATATGTGGGACAACCTTCTTGGTGGCAAACGCTGGAGTGGTGAAATCAAAAATAGAGCAAAAGACGGTAGTGAGTATTGGGTGCTTGCAAAAATTGAACCCTACTTTGACTCCGATGGGAAAAAAATTGGTTATCATGCAGTAAGAGAAGATATAACTGCTCAAAAAAAAGTAGAACAGTTAAAAGAAAATCTTGAAAATATAAACGACCACTTAGAAAAACAGATAGAAGAGAGAATCGTTGAAGTTGTCTCTTTAAACAGAGATATTAAAGAGACTCAAAAAGAGATTATCTTTACAATGGGTGCTATTGGAGAGAGTCGCTGCAAAGAAACCGGAAACCATGTAACAAGAGTTGCGGAGTATTCAAGAATATTAGCAGAATACTCCGGCATGGATAAGTTCAATGCAGAGATGTTAAAAGAAGCAAGTCCAATGCACGATATAGGCAAAATCGGCATTGCAGACAGCATACTAAATAAACCAGCTAAACTTACAAGCCAAGAGAGAGAAATCATGAACACTCATGTGACTCTTGGTTATGAAATGCTAAGACACACAGATAAAAAACTTCTAAAAATTGCTGCCACAGTTGCTCATGAGCACCATGAAAAGTGGGATGGTTCAGGCTATCCACGAGGCTTAAAAGGTGAAGATATCAGTATCTATGGAAGAATAACAGCAATTGCAGATGTTTTTGATGCACTAGGAAGTAACCGAGCCTATAAAAAAGCTTGGAAGAATAAAGATATTTTTCAAATGTTTAAAGATGAAAAAGGAAAACATTTTGATCCGACTTTAGTTGATATATTTTTAAATAATATAGATGACTTTTTAGCAGTAAGAGATAAATTCTACGATTATTAGTGTAGCTATTTAAAAACAAAAATTTATATTTTTAATGTATAATCACACCATTAATAACTATAAGGGGTTTTTGTGAGCATCTACAGAGAGTACGACATAAGAGGTATATACGAAAAAGAGTTAAATGAGAAGAGTGTTACTCGCATAGGTTTTGTTTTAGCATCAAAAATCAGTGGCGAATATGTAGCAGTTGGTTATGATGCCAGAAGTCACTCTCCTATTCTCTTTGAGTATCTAGTTGCTGGACTTAATGCCGGTGGAAAAAAAGTTCTCGATATGGGTCTAGTCCCTACTCCAGTAAACTACTTTACAAACTACCAAGATTGGGATGGAATCACTCCTGATGCTTCTGTTATGATTACAGGCTCGCACAATCCAAGCGAATACAACGGTTTTAAAATCACAGTCGATAAAGCACCATTTTTTAGTGAAGATATCTATGCCTTAGGTCGTGAATGTGAAGCTATGGATTCTATTCCTCATGCCAAGAATCGAGAAGTTACCAAGATAGATGCAGTTAATAGATATATTGACTTTATTGTAAATGAATTTCAACACTTAAAAGGCATGGATACAAAGATAGCTTATGATTGTGGAAATGGTGTGGCTGGTGTTGTTACTGAAGATATTTTTTCTCGTTTAGAACTTAAAACCACAGGTCTTTTTGTTGAACCAGATGGCACTTTTCCAAACCATCACCCAGACCCATCAGATGAGCATAATTTAGAAGATGTTAAAAAACTTCTAGCAGATGGCAATGATATAGCTTTTGCCTATGACGGAGATGCAGATAGAATCGCAGTCTTAACTCATAAAAACAACATTAAGGGCGACATGATGGCTCTTCTTTACTCTATGAAGATGGATAAACCAACTGTTATCGGTGAGGTAAAATGTTCTCAAGTAATGTATGATGAGTTAGAAAAACGAGGTTGCAAGGCTATAATGTACAAAACAGGTCACTCAAACTTAAAAGTAAAGATGAAAGAGACAGGTGCAGAGTTGGCATGTGAAGTTAGTGGGCATGTGTTTTTCAAAAATCGCTACTTTGGTTATGATGATGCAATCTATGCAACTCTTAGAATGTTAGAGCTTATCCACGATGGAATAGACTTAGATGCAGAACTGGCAAAACTTCCAAAAGTATTCTCAACTGAAGAGATTAAGGTAGAAACAACAGAATCTCAAAAGTTTAAAATCATAGACAGAGTAAAAGAACTGCTTAAAAATCCAGACAGAGACTTCCCAACTATAAAAAACATAATAGATGTAGATGGAGTTCGCATAAACTTTGAAAATGGCTGGGGTTTAGTAAGAGCAAGTAACACAACCCCTGTTTTAGTTACTCGCTTTGAATCAACTTCACAAGAAGAAGCCAAGCGTTATGAAACATCTATAAATAATCTGATTTTAAAAGCTAAAGAATCTATTTAGTTCTTTTTATATACAATAAAAGCTAATTATTTAGAGTGAAGGGGTAACAGTTGAAATCAATTTTAAATATTTTATTATTAGTGCTTTTTTCATCTTACTCTCTTCAAGCAAATGAACTTGAAAAAGTTTCGCTTCAACTTCAGTGGCTTGACCAGTTTCAATTTGCAGGTTATTATATCGCCAAAGAGAAGGGTTTTTATAAAGATGTAGGACTTGATGTAGAGATTAAAAAATTTAACTATAATATTTTAACTACAGATGAAGTTTTAAACAATAAAGCCACTTACGGTATTGGTCGTTCATCTCTGCTTATTGATAAAAGTCTTGGT
>JAGHAW010000128.1 GCA_021161305.1 Sulfurimonas sp. | reverse complement strand
TTCTCAGTCAGGGCAATTAAAAAAAGTTATAGATAATTTTGTAACGAATCTGCCTGATGAAGATATTAAAATTGATATTAGGGTTATAAAACCAAAAACCAACTATCCTTACCCTTGGCCATTTTACAAATTTGCCATTGAATTTCCTGAAGCAGCCCTTATGGATGGGTGTGAGATTGAGGAAGTAGAAAATCTTAGCGATGATTATGATTTGATTATTTTGGGATATACGATTTGGTTTTTATCGCCATCATCACCAATAGTTGGTTTTATGAAATCAGCTCAAGCAAAAAAGATTTTTAAAGACAAGCCTGTAGTTACGCTTATTGCATGTAGAGATATGTGGGTTTTGGCTCAGGAGAAGATGAAATCTCTGCTTGAAAATGTGGGGGCAAAGTTGATAGATAATGTTGCTTTAACCGACCAAGGCAAGGGAATATACTCGTTTGTAACTACTCCTAGATGGCTACTCAGTGGTAAAAAAAATGCTTTTTGGTGTTTCCCTCCGGCTGGAATTTTACAAAGAGAGATAGACCAAACTGCAAAATTTGGTAAAAGATTAAATGAAGCACTGAAGCAAAACAGAGAAAAAGAGGGGAAACCACTTCTTAAAAATTTGGGTGCAGTAAATGTAAATGGTAAGCTTATAGCATCAGAAATTATCGCAACTAGAAGTTCAAAGATATGGGCTAAACTTATTAAATTGTTTGGTTCAAAAGATTCGTTTGGACGCAAAGTAGGAATGACTATATATTCGGTTTTTTTAGTGATATTGGTATTTACGGTAGTTCCATTAAATATTATGGTAAGAAAAATACTGAATATATTTCAAAAAGAGAAATTAAAAGCGTTAGAAGAAAAATATGAACAACCAAGTGGCAGATAGGAGATAAGAGTGAGAGAAGTATATATAAATAAAATCGCAGCATTTTTCCCAAATAAAGCAGTAGATAATGACAATATAGAAAATGTTTTAGGCATGGTTGATGGTAAGCCGTCTTTGGTAAAAAGAATTGTACTTAAATCAAATAAGATTAAAACAAGATACTATGCTATTGACCCTCTTACAAATGAAACTACTCACTCAAATGCACAGTTAGCTGCTAAGGCTATTGAAATGCTTAGTGACGATGGATTTGATTTAGATTCTGTGGAACTTTTGGCATGTGGAACAACAACTCCCGATCAGCTTCTACCTAATCATGCTTTGATGGTTCATGGAGAAACAGATATAAAAGAGATTGAGGTTGTAAGTATTGCAGGTATTTGTCTAAGTGGTCTGACGGCATTGAAATATGCTTATAGTTCTATAAAATCTGGAGAGATTGATTCTGCGATTACTACAGGAAGTGAAAATATTTCTGCTTCTATGAGAGGAAGAAATTTTGAGCCTGAAGTTCAAGCAAAAGTTGATATGGTTAGAAGAAATAAAGAGCTTACTTTTGAGAAAGATTTTTTAAGATGGATGTTAAGTGACGGTGCTGGAGCTATTGGGGTTAGCGATAAACCAAATAACGATTCTATCTCACTGAGAATTGATAAAATCTTTTCTATCTCTTATGCGAATGAGTTAGAAGCCTGTATGTATTCAGGATGTGAAAAACTTAAAGATGGTTCACTTAGAGGTTACAGAGAGTATCTACCCGAAGAGTGGTTAAAGATGTCTATATTTTCTATAAAACAGGATGTAAAACTGCTCAATTCAAAGATTTTAGAATACACAGTTTTCAGACCACTTGAAACTATGCTCAAAAAAGGGATGTTTAAACCAGAAGAAATTGATTGGTTTCTCCCTCACTACTCATCTGGATATTTTAGAGAAAAACTTTATAACACGATGCAAGAAGTTGGGTGTGATATACCACAAGAGAAGTGGTTTACAAACCTTACGACTAAAGGAAATACAGGTTCGGCATCTATCTATATAATCCTTGAAGAGTTGTTTAACTCTGGTAAGATTCAAAAGGGTCAAAAACTTCTTTGCTACATTCCTGAAAGTGGACGATTTTCAACAGCATATATGCTACTAGAGGCAGTATAGTATGGATATAAATAGTGTTCCACAAGATGATAGCACTACTTATGCAAAGATGAAAAAAGCGATTTATGCTCACGATGAAGATGGGAAATTGCAAACAGTTGCTTCAACTGGTTGGGATATTGAAGAGATAGTTACGCAACAAGCAGTTGATGATATAGAAGATAGTATTAAAGATGCTTATGAAGAAGTAAAAAGTGGAGAAAAATCACCACTTTATTATCATATGTTTGCAGCAAGAATGGATTTGCTCGTTTTGGCACAATCAACAGGTTTTTTTCAGTGGACTATAAAAAAGCACTTTAAACCAACTGTTTTTGCAAAGCTTAGTGATAAAAAACTTTTAGAATATTGCGATGTTTTAGGCGTAAGCTTAGATGAGATAAAAAAATTACCACAAGGCACAAAATGAGTAATTTTGAACATGTTCATCATGCACATTGTGAGAGTGGAGTTATCTCTTCCATGCTTAGACATTATGGACTTAATATTAGCGAACCTATGGTTTTTGGACTTTCAAATGCTTTGAATTTTGCTTACATTCCTTTTGTAAAGATTGGGGGGATGCCACTTGTAGCTTATAGAAGTATCCCAAAAGCCATTATTAAAAATATCAAAAAAAATCTGAAAATTGATATGAAATTAGAGACTTTTTCATCTAAAAAAAAAGGTGAAGATAGACTAGACGAGCTTTTAGATGAGGGTAAAATAGTAGGAGCACAAAGCTCTGTCTATTGGTTATCATATTTTCCAAAAGAGATGAGATTTCATTTTAATGCTCACAATTTGCTTGTTTATGATAGAGATGGAGATGAGTATCTCATTAGTGATCCTGTATTTCAAGATAGTGTTAGATGTGATAAGGCTTCTCTCACAAAAGCTAGATTTGCAAAAGGGGCTTTGGCTCCAAAAGGTTTGCTTTATTATCCAGTCTCAATACCTCAAAAGATAGATTTAAAACCAATTATTGCTAAAAATATTAAAAAACTCTCTAAAACAATGCTTAGAAAATTTGTTCCTATAGCAGGTATAAAAGGTATGAGATACTTAGCTAAGGCGATAAAAGAGTTAGAACCAAAAGATAAAAAGTATGCAAAACTCTTTTTAGGCAATATCGTAAGAATGCAAGAGGAGATAGGAACTGGAGGGGCTGGTTTTAGATTTATGTATGCTTCTTTTTTACAAGAAGCAAGTGAGATGTTTGACAATGATGAGGTATTAAAAGAATCATCTAAGATGATGCTTGAAGTTGGAGATGAGTGGAGAGAGTTCGCTCTTATGATTGCAAAATCTATTAAGTCTAAAAAAGAGATTGATTTTAGAGCAATTTCAGAAAAATTAATAGAAATAAGTGAAAATGAAACTAAAGTTTATCAAAAAATGCTGACATTCAAGGCTAAAGTTTAGATGATAAAAGTTTCAAATGTTTCTAAAAACTATGGTGATTTAAAAGCTTTAGATAGTCTATCGCTTGAGATAAAAAAAGGTTCAATATTTGGGCTTTTGGGTGTAAATGGGGCAGGTAAAAGCACTCTTTTATCCATACTTAATGGATTGAGTGGTTTTGATAGTGGGAGTATAGAGGTTTTTGGGCTTGATATAAAAAAAGATAAAAAAAAGATAAAAGAGATTAGTTCTATAGTGCCTCAAAATCTTGCATTTTATGAAAAACTTACAGTCAGAGAAAATCTGGATTTTTTTTCTAAGATTCAAAATGCCACAAAAGAGAATTATGATAGAGCTATAGAGATAAATGACCTCTCAAAAATTTTAGACCAAGAAGCAGGAACACTCTCCGGTGGACAAAAAAGAAGATTAAATATAGCTATCGGAATACTAAATAATCCACAAATTATCTACTTTGATGAACCGACTGTCGGGATTGACCCAAAGAGTAGAAATGAGATACTGGATTCTATAAAATCATATAAAGATTTAGGTATTACAGTTGTCTATACAAGTCACTATATGAATGAGATAGAGAAGATTTGTGATGAGGTTGCTATTATCTCAAATGGAAAACTTGTTGAGCAATCTAGCATTGAAAATCTGCAAACAAATTTAGAAGAACACTTTTTAGATGTTACAGAGGTTGGCAATGTTTAGTGCTATGGTAAAAAAAGAGTTTCTTTTAGTACTGAGAGATAGACAAGCTTTGATGGCACTTTTTATAATGCCTGCTATATTTATCTTGATAATGTCAGTTGCTATGAGAGATATATTTTCTCAAGATGCCGTTAGTTTTGATATAGCCGTAGTAGATTTAGACAAATCTGAAATAAGCATAGATTTAAAAACAGACATAGATGACGATAAGAGTTTTAATATTGTGGATATTGATGAAGCAGAATTTATAGTAGAGATACCAAAAGGTTACGGCGATATAGATGACAGCTCAAATAAACATAAGATAGGTATAAAAGTAGATGGCTCTCTAAAGAGTGATATGATAGAGATATTTAAGGCTAAACTGCTAAAAAGTGTTGTAAATTTAAGACTTGATATTATTAAAACAAGGCTAAGTGAGTTTTCGGATGAAGCAGCAAGTTCCATTGGCTCGGTAAGTCTATCTGCTACCGAGCTTTTTGATGTAAAGTACAATCAGAGTGATGACATACCAAACTCAACTCAACAGAGTGTGCCAACTTGGATAGTTTTTGGTATGTTTTTTATTATCATTCCTATGTCAACAATCTACATAAATGAGAGAAAACAAAATACGCTAACTAGACTTAGCTCTATGAATATTTCTGTTTTTTCCATGACTCTTTCTAAAATAGTTCCCTACCTTTTTATCGCCCAAATTCAAGTCTGGGTTATGATAGCAGTTGGAATGTTTGTTGTTCCTCTTTTTGATACTCCTGCACTAGAGATAAATGGCTCAGTTTTAGCACTTTTTGTTCTATCTTTTTCGCTAAGTATTTCAGCTATCGGGCTTTCTACTTTGATTGCAGTAAGTGCAAACTCAACTGAACAGGCGACAACGATAGGAGGTATATCAAATATTCTTCTTGGTGCTATTGGTGGAGTAATGGTGCCTAAGTTTATTATGCCTGAATCTATGCAGACTTTAGCAAATATTTCTCCGATGTCATGGGGTTTAGACGGATTTTTAGATATATTTTTAAAAGGTGGTGATTTGGCTATGGTTCTAAATGAATCACTTGCGTTGATGCTTTTTGGTCTAATTGCTTTAATGGTATCTATGATAATATTACATAGAAGAATAGAGGGGGGATTTTGATGAATTTAGTGGATTTTGAGCAGTTAAAATATGATATAAAAGATATGATTATCGTAGAGTGTGAAAAAGAAGATATAGAACCTGATGATATTGCTGATGATGTAGAACTTTTTTCGGATGAGAGTGGTTTAGAACTTGATTCACTTGATGCTCTTCAAATCTCTATGGGGCTTTTAAATAAATATGGTGTTAGATTGGGTGATTCTAAAGAGTTTAGAAGAAATGTAACAACTATAGAGAAGTTAGCAGAGTATATAAATCTAAGTACCTCTACATAAATCATGGCTACTGTAAATATTTTAGATTATGAGATTTACTCTGCACAGGGTAATCTTGAAGAGACTTTAGAGGCTATTAAAAACCAAGAGATAGTTATATCTTCAAAAACCATCAGAGCAATTGAAGAGGATGTTGTTATCCCATTTTTTTCATTTAGAGATGAAGTGTCTCAAAATCAAAAAAGTATCTATAATGCTCTAAAAAATCTGCTTCTGAAAATTGTACCTAAAATAGATGAAGATAAAAGAGAGTCTACGGCACTTATTATCGGTACTTCTTTGGTTGATTGGTATCTGGTTGATGCTATTAATGATACGGCTTATGAGTATAAAAAAACTCCCTATTATTCCAAAAAACATAGTATAGATTCTTATGCAAAAAAATTGTCAAAAGAGTTTGGTCTAAACGAGTTTACCATGACAATAAATACGGCATGTACTTCAAGTGCAAATGCATTGCTTGAGGCATCAAACCTTATAAATTGTGGAGTTGTTGATTATGCGATTGTAGTTGGGGTAGAGATATTTTCACCGATTATGAGTAGTGGCTTTTATGCAATGAATCTTATATCAGCGGATAAACCAAAACCATTTGATAAGAAAAGAGATGGTCTTGTTTTAGGTGAAGCTATTGCTGGAATCTTACTTGGGGTGGATAAGTCAAAATGGTCGTTAGAAGGTGGCTTTAGTAACTGCAACTCCCAAACTATAACTTCTGTAAGTCAAAGTGGCGATGAGTGCGTTGAGGTGATGCAAAAAGCGTTAGAAAATGCTAAAACCCAAGCACAAAACATCACTGCTTTAAAAGCACATGCTACAGGTTCTGACAGTAATGACGAAGCAGAAATAAATGCTATAAGCAAGGTTTTTGACAGCTCTTTAATCTTTACAGCACTAAAGCCTTTCGTAGGGCATACCATAGGAGCTTCAGGAGTTTTAGAAATATCTCTGTTTATGGCTGCTATAGATGATGGTTTTATTCCAAAGACACTCTCTTGTGAAAATTCTATACTAGCAGATTATATACCAACTAAAGAGCATATCGAGTGTGATAGTGGAGTTTTTATGTGTAATTATTTTGGCTTTGGTGGCAATAATATTTCATTGATTATTAAAAAAGAGTCACTATGAAGCTTTATATAAAAAACTATAGTTCATATAGAAGCGACAATGATAGTGTTGAGATAAAAAAAGTGCTTAAACAGAAGTATAAACTTGATACAAGAAGACAAGATGAGTTTATTCATTTGGCAGTTTATGGTGCTCAACTGCTTAAAGAGAAAGTAGATATATCTGAAGATGATGAGCTATATTTAACAAGTGGAATTGGCAATATCGATGTTGTTCAAAGAACAAATACTTATATTTATGAGGAGAATCAGCCACTTAAGCTTTTTGACTTTATCAACCTGCTTGGAAACACTACTAGCTACTATGTGGCAGCATCGTTAGGTATAAGTGGAAAAAATATATTTCAGATTTCAGATAACTTTACATATATAAATTCTCTTGTTTCTCTCTATGCTTCTATCTCTAACTCCAAAAAAAATGCTATACTATGTGCTATAGATTTGGTAAACACTCCAGATGAAGTTATAAAGAGAGTTTTAGGGATTGATGAGGATTGCGAAGTAGTAAGTAGTGTAAATTATCAGAAGTTTTCTTTAGATTCTGATGATGCTATGGCAGAGCTTGAATTTGATTTGAAGAGTTATTCATTGGAGGAGCTTGAAACTTTGTTGCTGTCTTTTGAGGGTGAAGTATCGGCTTCTGTCAGATGTGAAAATCTAAAGCTTAAAAAAGAGACAAAAATGTTTGAAACTATGGCTAGTTACGCACTCAATGAGGCGATAGGGAAGAGTGAAGATTTGATTTATGTAGATTGTTTTGAAGATAGATATAAAATATTAAAATTAAAGAGTTTAAGATGAATGCTTATATAAACGGTTATGAGTTGTTGTGTGATGCTGGAAATACTCAAGATTTAATGGAAGCAATTTATGCAAAAAAGTCTGCTATAACTATTGATGAATCATATCTTGAAGATGTAACGGCTGGTCTTGGTAAGATGGAGTATGATACAATTTTTGATGTTTTAGAAGATGTTGCGGAAGTGGTTTTAAAAGAATCAAATCTTGAAAATTTCCATAATACGCTGTTGATTTTGGGTTCATCTGTTGGTGGAATGCAGGAGTGCGAAGATATTTTTTATTCTCAAAAAAGCTACAAAAATATAGACCCAGACCGTTACTCCATGAATGTTTTAACAGATCATTTAAGTGCAAAGTTTGGGTTTTATGATACTCGTGCACTTTCTACGGCATGTACATCTAGCGCAAATGCTCTGCTTTTAGCAAAAAGGCTTATAGATGTTGAAGCTTATGATAATATTTTAGTTGTGGGAGCAGATGGACTTTGTTACTCTACGGTTCTAGGCTTTAGTGCTTTGGGAGTTCTTTCTGACAGGGTATGTACCCCGTTTGATAAAGATAGAAACGGGATGAATGTATCTGAAGCAGTTGCGATGCTTTTAATCCAAAATGTTAAAACAGATAACTCTATAGAGCTTAAGGGTGTTGGGGCAAGTAGTGATGCTTATCATATGACGAATCCTGACCCAGAGGCAACGGGGGCTATTAGTTCTATGAGGGCAGCTATTGAGGATGCAGGTTTGACTCTTGATGAGATTGACTATGTTAATGCTCACGGAACGGCAACTCCTGCAAATGACAGGGTTGAATCTTTAGCGATTGAAAAACTTTTTAATCACGATGTTTATGTAAGCTCAACGAAGGCGATAACAGGGCATACTCTTGGAGCTGCCGGTGCTGTTGAAGCTATTGTCTCTTGTGAGGTTATTAAAAAATCTTTGATTCCTCCGCAAACAGGATTGAAAAATCAAGAAAATAAAAATATAAATATTCCGACAGAAAGTGTTAGTATGGGTGTTAAAAATATAGTCAGTAATTCATTTGCATTTGGTGGCAACAATACATCCATATTGGTTGGAGTTTGTTCATGAAAAAAGTTGCATTAAAGATTCTAAGTTCAAGTAAAATATATGCAAAAACCAAGATAGAAGATTTGGATGAGAAGAGACTTGTGCCAAGCATGATGCTTCGTCGCCGTCTAACAAGAAACTCTAAAGTGATGCTATATCTAAGTGATAAGTGCGGTTTTAATGGTACAAAAATAGTTTATGGTACCTGCTATAGTGAACTCCAAGAGGCTGCAAAAATGGCAAATGCCGTTATTACAAATGGTCTTCTCTCTCCAACCTCTTTTCAAAATAGTGTTTACAATACAGCACCGTCATACTACTCATTGATACATAAAGACAGAGATGAGATAATTACAGTCTCTTCGGGTATGAAAACTTCGCTAGATACCTTAAAAACGGCTGCTCTTCAAGCCCTTGTTTCAAAAGAGAAGATTTTGTGTGTGGCAGTGGAGTGTATAAATATTGAAAATATAGAGGAAGTGAACAGATGTACAGATTATCTTGAAGCTGGTGTGGCTATTGTTGTAGAGATTTCAGATGATATGACAGATGCAAAAGAGATAGAAGATCATAAGATAGATGGAATTATAGATTCGCTACAAGATTTGATGAGTGTGGTTGGTATACATGATGATGGGATAGATAAAATTCTTGTAGAGCTTTAAAGGAATTATAGAGATGATAGTTGATAATAATACAGTAAGTTATGAAAAATTTATGCATAATGAGAAGATTAAATTAAGTGATGACAGAGAGTTTATAGATTTTATAAATGCAGGACATGAATTTTTAATAAAACAGATTAGTGATGGAAGGCCTATCTATGGCATTACAACTGGCTATGGTGAGGCAGGTAGCAACTATGCTGCTTTTGAGGAAGCAGAGGAACTTCAACAAAATTTATATAGATTTTGTGGTGTTGGTGTTGGTGAATATCTAAGTACAGATGTAGTTAGGATAATGGTAACAGTTAGACTTATTAGCCTTAGTAAGGGTAAGAGTGGTGTTAGTTATGAGTTGCTAAAGAGATTTGAGCTTCTTTTAAATAACGATATATACCCACTAGTCCCATCTCAGGGTTCAGTTGGAGCAAGTGGTGATTTGTCTCCATTATCATATATTGCTGCAGTTATAGCAGGGGAGAGAGAGGTTTTCTATAAAGGCGAGGAGAGAAAAACTGCTGATGTTTATAAAGAACTTGAAATTGCACCCTATACATTTAAAGCAAAAGAGGCTCTAGCTGTTATAAACGGAACAGCAACTATGAGTTCTATTGCTATTCAAGCTATAAAAGAGTTTGAGATTCTCCTGGAGAGTATGGAGAGTTTTGTAGCAGCTATCTTTGAAGTTTTACTTTGTGATACCACTCCATTAGAGCCATTTGTACATGAGAGTAAACCTTTTGTAGGACAGATAACTACAGCGGCAAATATATATGCAAAATGTATAGATTCAAAACTAACACATAAAGCTTTTAGCAGATATGAAAACTTTCACTTAGAAAAAGAGCAAAATATTCAAGATAGATACTCTATACGATGTTCACCGCAAGTACTTGGTGTTGTCCGTGATAATCTGGATGTTGCTAAAAAGTGGATAAAAACAGAGATAAATGGTGTAAATGATAATCCTCTCATAGATCATATCGGTGGAAAGATTTATACATCTGGTAACTTTTATGGTGGATACATTGCACATGCTATGGATACCATGAGAATCAGTGCAGGTAATGTGGCAGACATACTAGATAAAGAGTTTGCCCTTTTAGTAGATCATAAATTTAATAAAGGTTTAGGAGAGAGTCTAAAGATAAATAAAAAAGCCACCCATCATGCTTTTAAACTTATCCAAGTAACTCTTAGTTCACTTAGTGCTGATGTTCTTATGAATACAAATGCAGCTTCACTATACTCAAGACCGACAGAATCTTTAAATCAAGATAAGGTTAGTATGGGAACAACTGCTGCTAGAAATTTTGCTAAACAGTTGCCAGATTTGGCAAATATGTTAAGTATAGGCTTTTTGGGGATTATGCAAGCTGTTGATATTAGAGGATATGACAAGTGTTCTAAACATCTTCAGGGATGTTACAATATAGTAAGAAAAATAGTTCCAAAATTAGAAGAGGATAGAAGACAAGACTTGGATATAAAAGAAGTTAATAAAATGCTTGTTGCAGGGAAATTTATATGATAAGAATTAAGATTCAATGCAGGGAGGCACTAAATGCCGAGTCGTAAAAAAGTTCTAGTAACTGGCTCCACTGGAGCTATTGGTGAGGCTTGTGCCAGATATTTTCATAGTAATGGTTATTTTGTTTATCTTCATTACAGAAGTCAAGAAGTTAAGGCGAATGAACTAAAATCTGAACTTGAAAACTCTGAGACAATCGGTTTTGATATATCCAACAGAGAAGAGGTTTATGCAAAATTAGAGAATCTTGAAGTAGATGTTTTAGTAAATAATGCAGGTATTACAAAAGATAAACTCTTTTTTTGGATGGAAGATTCTGATTGGAATGATGTTATTGATACTTCTGTCAATGGAACATACTATGTAACTAAAGCTTTAATAAAAAATATGATTTCTAACAAAAAAGGCTCAATTGTAAATGTTGCTTCAGTTTCCGGTTTAGTTGGAAATGTAGGACAGACAAACTATTCGGCTGCCAAAGGGGCTATGATTGCTTTTACAAAAGCACTCTCTCTTGAAGTTGCAAGATATAAGATTCGGGTAAATGCAGTAGCTCCTGGTCTGATTGAATCGGAGATGACAAAAGAGTTAGACCTCAAAGAGATGAAAAAAAGTATCCCACTTAAGAGAGTTGGAAAGCCTGAAGATGTGGCAGAATGTGTTTTCTTTTTAGCTGATAAAGCCTCTTATGTAACAGGTGAAGTTCTAAATATAAGCGGTGGAATGGTAAGATAGTACAAAGGGTTGGTATGATTTCTAATATTTTAGGCTTACTTTTTGCTCCACTCTTTGTGGTGCTTTTGCACTACTTTGAGTTTAAGTCAGTTGTTTTAGTTTATTTAGTGATGGCTATTATATTTTTTATCTATTCATACTTAAAAAGAGAGAGTTATAAAGATATGATGATGCCTAGTATATATTTGGTAGCACTGTCCGTTGCTTATTACTTTTCGTCTTTTGAGACGGTAAAATATATACCGGTAACTCTCTCTGCTTTGTTTTTAATTCTTTTTATCGATTCTCATTACCATAAAAAAGAGATGGTTCTTGGATTTACCAGAAAATTTTATCCAAAAGAATTAACATATAATGAAGTTGAGTTTTTAAAAAAAGGTGATGCTTATTGGGTTGGAGTGATGTTGGTAAATACGCTGATTCATCTCTATGTTATTAATTTTAGCAGTGATATTATCTGGGCGTTTTATACTTCTGTCGGTTGGTATATACTCTTTTTTGTATCGTTGATTATACAAATTATTTATGGAAAGGTTTTTGTTGTTAAAATGTATAATAGGTAGTTTTGCCCATTTTCTTTTTTTTGGATTTATAGTTTTATTAATCCCTCCTGCAACACTGATTTATATTATTGCTCGTTTTTTTACAAAAGATTTAGAGTGGTTCTTTCAAAAATCTTTTGCATTAAGCAACAAAATCTTTTTTATTTTAGTGCCAAAGATAGTTTTAAAGCTTGATATACCAAAAGAGTTACCTCATAGTGCTATATATATCTCCACTCATCAATCGATACTTGATTATCCTATTTTAACTCTGTTTGTAAAAAGATATATAATGTTGGCAAAGATAAATTTAGATGCAGTACCTCTAGTTGCATTCTTTTCAAATCTTGTAGGAGTGAAATTTTTAGGTAAAAAGAAGTTAGATGAAGTTAGTCGAATTTATAAAGAACTAGAATCTGTGTTAAATGAAGATAAAAGTTTGATACTGTTTCCAGAGGGTACACGGCATGTTGGAAGAGCTTTAGAACCTTTTAAAAGAGGTGCGTTTAAGCTTTCTATGAAAACAGGGAAACCGATAGTTCCCGTTGTTATAGAGGGGCTTACAAAGATACTACCTAGAAAAAGTTTCTGTTTTAAAACAAATAAAAAAACGGTTGTGCATGTAAAGATGTTAGAGCCTATCTATGCTAAAGATTTTATAAATGATAGAGAGTTACTGAAATATGCTCAAAAAATTATGCAACAAGAGAAGGATAGACTGTGCGATATTTCTTAGTTCTACTCTTAAGTGTTGTTCTCTTTGGTGATTCTTATGACTTTGATGAGTATAAGTTTGTTCACGCTGCAGCAACTGAGTTTAAAAAGAGTGGAAATATATCTTTTGATGGCGATAAAACTATCATTACCTATAGTGAGCCAAAATATAAACAAATTATTAGCAGTGATCAAAATATAAGCATAGAAGGTTCATCAGGAAAGATATATAGGCTAAAAGGAAAAGCACTTTTTTATACAAAGCAGTATATTACAATAATGACGAAGATAGATGACTTTAAAGAGTTAAAAAGCAATAGAGATTTTGATGTTAAAAAAGAGGGCGGTCTTTATACTCTCTCATTTAAGGGGGAGATAGAAGACCAGATACCAAAAGCCCAAGTTCAAACAGAGGATTCCAAGGTTATAAGTTTTAAATTATTTATGAAAAACAGTGATACGCTAGAAATTGTAAAGAAATGAAATATCTAAATATTTTTATTTTTTTAGTTCTATCTGCCATATTTTTATTTTTCTCTTCCCACATTAAATTCTCTACAAATTTTTTAGAAGTCTTTTTTTCAAAAGAGAGTATAAATCTATTCAGTGTAACGGCAAAGCTTGGATTAACGGATAATATTTACATCTCTAAAAAAGGTTTTAACGATAAGTCTTTAGATGAGCTATACGAAATAGCTGATGAGTTGAAAAAACTGCCTGAAATCTCAAGAGTAACTATCTCTAATATGCCAACTGC
>JAGHAW010000066.1 GCA_021161305.1 Sulfurimonas sp. | reverse complement strand
CTTTTACTTCGTGAAACTATTGTTAAATTGGGTGCAAGTTTTATAAAGTTGGCTCAAGTTTTAGCAACTAGGGCTGATTTTTTCTCAGGTGAGTATTTAGAAAAATTAAAAGAGCTTCATGATGAGATTCCTCCCATGAATCAAAAAGAACAAGATGAGGTGTTTAAAAGAGCATTTAAAGAGTCTGTGTTTGAGTCTTTTGAAAGTGAGCCGATTGCAAGTGCTTCTATAGGGCAAGTTCATAAAGCTATACTCAAAGATAAAACAGAAGTAGCTGTAAAACTGAGAAGAAAGGGGATAAAAAAGAGAGTAGAAGCAGATATAAAGATACTGAAGTTTTTTAACACTCTCTTCTATCCACTTTTTTCTTCTTATACAAAAAATTCTATTGAAGCTGTTATTGTAGAATTTTCAGCGATGATTCTTCAAGAAGTTGATTTTGAAAACGAGTTGAAAAATTTAAATCAGTTTAGAATAACTTACGCCCAAAATGATGTGATATTTCCCACTCCTTATGATAAGTTTTGCTCCAAAGATGCTATTGTAATGAGCTTTGAGCATGGTTATCGTTTTGATGATAAAGAAAATTTGGAAAAACTAAATATCTCTTTTACGGATATAATGGATAAACTAATTCTCTTCTATGTAGATCAGATGCTTATGAACGGTTATTTCCATGCAGACCCACATCCCGGTAATTTGCTTGTTAAAGAGGATGGAGGACTTGTTTTCCTTGATTTTGGAATGGTTAAGAAGATTCCAAACTCCACAAGAATCGCAATTATCGAGATGATAAAATCTGCAAATGATAAAGATTTTGATTTATATATAACAGCATGTAAAAGACTTGGTGTTATCGCACACAACGCTCCTCAGGCACAGATGGAAAATCTGGCAGAACAGATGTTTGATATATTTTCTGATGAAAATCTTGATGCTATAAATATGCAGACTATGGCTTTTGATATTATGGGTTCTATGAAAGATATGCCTTTTAAACTTCCTCAAGAGGCTATATTTATTCTTCGTGTTAGTGCAATTATAGAAGGTTTGGGAACAACGCACATAAAAAACTTCAATGGTGTAAAAGATATTTTACCTGTTTTACAATCACATATACCAAAAGCATTAGGGGCAGATAGAAAAGTTGTTAAACTTTTAAAAAGTGAAATTGCCGGTTTGCCTTTGACATTTAAAAGAGTTAAGAAAATAGTAACAGACCTTAGCGAAGGTGCTTTAAGTATTCAACTCTCAAATGATACGGTGGAACATATTGTAGATGAGCATAAGAAGTATCTAAAACCTATAATCGTGGGTAGTCTGTTTATTGTAACAGCTTTTTTTATGCAAAACTTTTTTGTTGAAATTGATAGTGTTTACTCTATCGTTGCATTTGTAGTTGGTATAGGCTTTGTACTTTATGGAGTTTAACCACGAATTTTCTTAACCTCTACAAAGTAAGTATGTCCTAAATAAATCACATAGAAAATAGCACCAAAAAATATAGCGAACGGGATTAGTGAGATTAGGTATAGGACTAAAGTTTTTATCCTAAGCATATTTTTGTTGAAAAATCTTATCTGTTTATCTTCTTCGCTTGTACAGATAGTTGAAGATACATCATAAGTAATCATTTTGTGAAAAAAGTAGTATAGTGGCAGGTTAAAGGCTACTATGTTTAGAAGTGGTATAAAGTATAGAGGCATTAGAAGAAAAAATAGCAGTAGCATTATAAATGCCCACTTTATAACTAATAAAATAGCTGAGATAATATTTGAATGACCGATTAGTTCTATGTCTGGGTAGTGTCTTTTTTGTAACTCTTTCATAACAAATGGAGTTAAAAATCCTATGACTATCACAGCTATAAATATAGAAGCGTAGAGTACAAAAAACCCACCGATGGCATAGACTAAAAATGAAGCTATCCAAGATGTTATGGCGTAACTCATAAGAAACTTAATAATTGCACTGCCTTCAAGTTGAGCCGAGAAGCTGTCAGTATGAGGTATGCCGTTTTGCATAGTTGTTTCAGTGGTTTGAACACTCATTGAACCTAAGCCATCAAGTCCAACTCCTGCAATCCAAAAAAACAGAACATACATAAGTAAGATAGTTATGATAAAAGGAAGCACAGAGTATTTAAGCATACTTGGAGTGAAAAAGTCTTTTATGCTAAGAAAGAGTAGATTTTTTTCATTCATTGTTTGCTCCAAAGTTTTTGATTTAGTTTTAGTTCTTCGACTATGCCTATAGCTAAGTGAAGAGTGCTTACATATTCCATCGCTATTTTATACTTTAAAAGTGAATGAAAGATAGATGGTTCAAAAAGGTCTTTATTGTAGTAGATTGCCATGTGGATATGATCACCGATAAATGAGATATAAACAGGATGGTCTGATTTTTTTTGAAAAGTAAGCAGTCTCTTCATAAGTGAATGAGAGAGTATATATCTAGCTTCAATCTGGTCTGTAGAGTAAACAACAAACTCTTTTTCAAATGCAGTGTTATCCATCTTAACAAGTTCGTCTCTGTTGATATTTTTTGACTGTAACCAGCCTCCTACCAAATCACCAAAAGTGCTTTGTGCAGTGTCTGGCAAAATCACAGTTTTACCTTTAAAGTTTTTGTTAAACTCTGCAACGATAAAAAGACCTCTAAAGATGGTTGTCCAGTTATCTTTATTTTTTGAATTTTTATGTCTTTTCTCGGCGTGAAGATCTGAAAATTGTATCTTTGTCCCTTGTATGTCTCCATGAACATAATCATTTCCACTCATTCTATCTACTTTGGAAGTAAAGAGGTTTGAACGGTCAAAAATTCGTTTTGGTACATGCATATTGCTTACATAAAATAGTTTTTGATCTATGGCAGTGATTAGAGGTTTTATGATTTTACTTTTAAATTCTGCTGTGTAATCTTTGATGAGAAATTTATATATAATCCCGCCAAGCCCGATATATGCAAAAATCATAAAAATTAGAGTGTCGATTGAGATATTTGTACTAAAATCTATAACAGATATAAAGATTAGGATAAATATAAAAGTATAAAAGATACCAATCATAATGATTCTATATCTTAACTGTTTTCTCTGCTTATCCAACTCTTCCAAAGTAGGAAAAAGAGTTCTGTAATAAAAATCTGTTAATTCGCTTACGCTTTTCATATCTAATGAAAAAGGTCTTTTACATTAATATTTTTACGCTCACTCTCAATGATTTTAAATACTTCTTTTCTTGAGTAGTTCATCATAGTAGCCATAAAGTTTGTTGGAACCATTTCTATAGCATTATTGTAATCCGTTACAGCCTGATTGTAAGCTCGTCTTGCAGCAGATATTTGCTCCTCTATTTCATTGAGTGAGTGTTGAAGGTGCATTACATTTTGATTTGCTTTTAAGTCAGGGTAGTTTTCAACTGCAATCATAATAGAACCAAGTGCTGAACTTACCTTTGCATCAAGAGCGATTTTTTGCTCATCACTGATATTTGGCTTATTTGCTTCTGCTCTAAGTTTTGTAACCTCTGTTAGAAGTGACTTTTCATGTTCCATATATTTACTGACAGTTGCGACAAGATTTGGGATGAGGTCATAGCGTTTTTTAAGAACTGTATCTACACTTGCAAAGATATTTTTAACTTGATTTTTCTTTGATACAAGCGAGTTGTACATTAAAACTAAAGCAAGTGCTATAACGATTAAAACTATCACAGATATTGGCATAATGAAAATCCTTTTTTATTGATGGGTATAGTCTATCTTATTTACTATTAATAGAAGAGTAAAACTGAAAATTATTTCTTCCTGCATCTTTTGCTTTGTACATGGCTTTATCGGCATGACTTAAAAGTGTTGAGTATTCTCTTGCATCCTGTGGATAGAAACTAATACCTATACTGCTAGAGATATGGAGAGTGTGATTATCTATTTCTATAGCTTTACTTAAGCTTTTAAGAATTTTTTTTGCCAGTAGTGATGCACTCTCTATAAGAGTTAAAGATTCCATAATTACAGTAAACTCATCCCCTCCAAGTCTTGCTAGTGTATCTTCTTTACGAACTGTTTTTTGTAGACGATTTGTGACTGTTTGTAAAACTTTGTCACCAATTTCATGACCTAAAGAGTCGTTTATCTCTTTAAAATAGTCAAGGTCAATAAAAAATAGAGCGATTTTGTTATTACTTCGTTTGGCCTTTTCTATAGATTGTTCTAAACGGTCTTGAAAAAGGGCACGATTTGGCAGTTTTGTAAGTGAATCATGATAGGCTTGGTATTGAAGTTTTTCTTCTGCTTTTTTGCGTTTGCTTATATCATGAGCACAACCAACTAAACCTATAATCTCTCCTGCTTCATCTTTTAGTTGGGAGATAGATAGATCAACAAATATTACTTTCTTAGATTTAGTAACTAAGCGTGACTCTGTGTGATATTTACCATTTTGTTTTACTAAATCAATATTTTCTTTTGCAATATTCAAATCTTCCTTTAGATGAAGGATAGATATATGTTTGCCTGTTATTTCATCACTTGTATATCCATAGAGTAGTTGTGAACCTCTATTCCAACTCATAATATTACCGTCTAAATCAGTATATATGACAGAATCATGAATCTGTTCAAGTATTTGAGCTTGATGTGCAAATTTTAACTGCATCTTTTTTTCATTTGTAATATCTGTATGTGTTCCAACTATACGAAGAGCTTTTCCATTTTTGTCAAAATATGTTTTGCCTTTATCTAAAATCCAAATCCATGTTCCATTTTTATGCTTTAATCGATGAATATTTTCATAATATTCCGTTCTGCCACTAACATTATCTTCTATGTCCTCAAGAGTTTTTTCTAAGTCCTTAGGATGAACACGCTCTTTCCAAGTTGAAAACTCATTTGAAAGTTCATCATCACTATATCCAAGCATCTCCTTCCATCTAGGAGAAAAGTAGACAGTATCATCAGTAAGATTACAATCCCAAAGACCATCATTACTGCCAAATAGTGCCAACTCTATTCGTTCATGTTCCAAACACGCTTTTATACCTAACTCTATTTTTTTGCGAAGTGAGTAGAAAATATTTGCAATAATTTCAATCTCTAAAAGATTATTTTTAGAATAGATAAAAGTGAGGCAGTATCCATCTATTGGTATATATAGATAGTTATATCCTATGCCATCTTTTTCTATATCAACTATGGCATATTTATCAATTGTATCAGGTCTCTCATTTACAATATATTCAAAAAACTCATTTTTTCCTACACTATTAAGAACAGAACTACATTTTTCATCTTTTGTTTTAATAATCGCACCGTAGAGAGCTGATGTTTTTTTAAGAAAAACTCTCAAAAATTCTTTTGTCATCTCATCTATCTCTAAAGAATTTCCAAGAGAAGCTTCACATTCGTAAGAGATAGTAAGAGTTTGTAAATGATT
>JAGHAW010000277.1 GCA_021161305.1 Sulfurimonas sp. | reverse complement strand
CGTAATATCTGTCCTAATACTCAAAAACTCTCTAAAAGAACCATCTGAATGAAAGATAGGTGCTATCTCTGATATAACATAATATAAACTACCATCTTTAGCTCTATTTGTAACTCTGCCTTTCCACACTTTTCCACTCTTTATAGTTGTCCATAAATCTTTAAATACCTCATTGGACATACTTTTATCTCTAATAATATTATGAGACTTACCAACTAATTTATCTCTTTCATAGCCTGATAATTTAGTAAAATTCTCTTTAGCTTCAGTTATAATTCCTTTTTTATCAGTAATCGAAATAATAGAAGCATCATTTACAATTTCTTTAAACTGATGTAAATAACTGATATTTTCATTTAAGTCTTCGCTAGTTTTTCCTATCAGCGTTGTAAGTGCTTTTAATGTAACATCTCTTTTATCTTTTGTTATAAACTCTTTGGAATAATCAATCTCTTTTGTAGTTTTATTTTCATTTAACACAACATAAGTGGTAGTAATATTTAAAAGATTGTTAGAACAACTCTTTGCATCATGAAAAAACTCACCATAAGTTATAAAACCTGATGTAGGGGCGATTTTACTAAGTATAGATAGTTCATCATTTAAGTAGTTATTTAACATAGACCTTCTAGCACTACAACTATAAACATAAATAGCTTCACTTAAATATTTACTCTCTTTGAGTAAAACATTATGATTATACTTTTCAATATATTCAACATCTGCATAACCAAATTTAACTTTACAACCCTCTTTTATATTACCTGCTAAGACTAAAGAACCATCATCATTCACAGCAATTGGTGCTCTTGCTATATCTACTCCATTAGGATTGAACATAAGTGGAAATTCTGTACCATATTTTAAGATATCATTTGAAATTGTTAAGCCTAAATAGTGTTCATACATGTCTAATACTTTTTTATTGTTTATCTCATAGATTGTATTTCCAATAGCTTTTGTCACTATCATCTCTTGACCGATACTTTGCCAATTTAACAGATATTTTGTTTCAACATTTAGTCTTTTTGAATCTATACAAGCAATTACAACATCACTATCATTTTCACTGCTTGAAAAGAGTTCACAACTCTCAAATTTAAGATCATCTCCAGCATTACCACCAGCCAGTACAATTTGAGGAAATTGTTTTGCTAACTTCTCTAAAAGTTCTACAGAGTTAAATTTAAAAGTATTGGCAAATATTATTAGTAATTTTGTATCGTGAGCAATAATATCAGTAGATAATTTTTTCACAATTTCATCTACACTTAAATCTTTATAACCTATAGATTTGGTAGTTGAAGCTTCAAAGATAGAAAACGAAATAATTATACTGTCATCAATCATCTTACCATCAGAAACTATACCGGCAGTAGATGTCCCAACCATCGAGGCATTAGGTAATACACTCTTTAATTCTTCTCTGATTTTATATAAATCTTTGATATTTGAGTTTGAATAAAACAGTTGCATAAGCACTGCACTCGAATCTATGATTTCATTATTTTTAATAAACTCAACTAAAGAATTTTTATTTAAATACTTATAATTTAATAATCGCACCTAACCAACCTCAACATAAAAAAATTATTATCTTATGTTAGCACATTTATATTAATGAGTAATGTCAGGAGTATGTCAAAAGTTTTTGTAAGTTTTTATAGACCCAATCCAGTGATGCCTTTGTCACTCTATCTTCTAAAGAAAATTTCATTATTTATTTTTCCTGCTCAAATGAACAGATGGCTCATCTATATAAAAACCTTGTGAATAATTAATCCCCAATGCTTTTACTTCATCCATAACTGTACTTGAATGAACATACTCTGCTATAGTTTTAACACCCAACTTCTTTGCAAAACTAACTATGGTTTCTACAACCAATAGTGCATTTTTATCTACATCTATATCTTTTATTAGAGAACCATCTATTTTTATATAATCAACACTAATTTTCGTCAAGTATGAAAAGTTTGAGTAACCACTACCAAAATCATCTATAGCTATCTTAGCTCCATATCTTTTAACCTCACTAATAAATCTATCTACTTTTTTAAAATCTTGAATAGCCTCAGATTCTAAAAGTTCAAAAGTAACCCTAGATGCTGCTTTTGAATTTTTCAACTTCTCAATTATAAACTTAAATATCTCACTACTCATAATATCTTCTATAGATAGATTAATATTAAAATCATACTCACTGTTTTCAAATGCACTAAATGATTTATCTATTACCGTTTTTGTGACTATATTATAAACTTTTATCTTTTTAGCTACCGGTATAAAAAGCTGTGGTGAAAGAACTTTTTGATTTTCATCAATCAATCTGGCTAGACACTCATATTTTACAATTTTGGATGTCTTATTATCAACTATTGCTTGATAATATGGAACAATATTTGACTTTTCTATGGCACATCTAACAAGAACAGAAAGTTTCAAATTTCTTTCATACTCATTTTCAAACTCCATTCTATCCTCATAAATCCAAAATGGAACACAAATCTCTTTTGCATATTTTAGTGCCATAGAAACTTTTGAAAACATATCTTGAGGATCCATATTTGCACATGATGCCAATGTTAAGTTTATATATATTTTATTCTCTTGATACTCAACAACAATATTTTTTAATTCTCTATACAGATCACCTAAATACTCTTTTAAATCATAAAAACCCATATTTTTTTCTAAAATTATTGCAAATTCATCGCCAGAGAGT
>JAGHAW010000090.1 GCA_021161305.1 Sulfurimonas sp. | reverse complement strand
TCTTTTCTACTCAAGTGGATATTTATCTCATATTGAACGAAAAATGCATTATCAGCTTCATTATTTTATTTTTATACTCTCTATGCTTGGTGTTGTAGTAAGTGCAAATGCTCTGATTTTTCTTTTCTTTTGGGAACTTATGAGTTTGAGTTCTTGGCAACTTATTTTAACGGAGCCCAAAGAGAAAAGTACTATTGAAGCTGCACGATTTTACTTCTTTATGACTCATTTTGGTTTTGTTTTTTTACTTCTTTTCTTTTTAATTGTGACCAATGGAGAGTTAGAGATTAGTTTTGCACAGATGAAGGATATTGCTGCTTCATTCACCTACCCTACAATGCTCTTTTTCTTTTTACTTTTAGGGTTTTTAAGCAAGGCTGGTGCTGTTCCTGTCCATGTATGGTTACCTTATGCACACCCTGCCGCACCTAGTCCTGTTTCAGCTTTGATGAGTGGCGTGATGTTAAAAGTTGCCATCTATGGGATGTTTCGATTTTTATTTGATGTGCTTTATCCATGGCCTTTAGAGTGGGGGACTTTTATTTTAATTATCGGTTCTGTTAGCTCTTTAGTGGGTATTTTATATGCTATGGGTGAGCATGACATCAAAGCACTTTTGGCAAATTCTTCTATTGAAAATATAGGGATTATTCTTATCGCTTTTGCTATGGGAATGATATTTGAGAGTCTGAATTTTCATATACTAAGTACTTTTTCTTTTATAGCAGCTCTTTTTCATGTTTTTAACCATATGGGTTTTAAGTCTTTGCTTTTTATGGGTGCAGGAAGTGTTCTTCATCAAACACACACTAAAGAGATAGAAAAATTTGGTGGACTTATAAAGTCCATGCCTATCACTGCGTTTACTTTTCTTTTTGCCGCTATGAGCATAACAGCTCTACCACCAACAAATGGTTTTTTAAGTGAATGGATGATTTTTCAATCAATGCTTAGCTCTAGTCATATCGCAAATGATATGACGCTTAAACTTGCCATTCCTTTTGCTATGTTTGCACTTGCAATGACGGGTGGTCTCGCTATTGCTACATTTGTAAAAGCTTATGGCATAACATTTTTGGGACTACATCGAAGCACAAATGCAAAACATGCTCATGAAGTAAATTTTTTGATGAAAAGCGGGATGATACTTATGGCACTTTATATCGCTTCATTAATGCTTTTTGCTCCACAATATTTACAATTTTTTGATGATATGCTAGTAAGTATGGGGATGCATTCTGTTTATGCACAAATTTTTCCGAATGGAGTACTACAAATGCACTCTGTTGGAGTTAACGGAGGGGTGGTTTCACCTTTAGTTTTACTTATTTCATTGATTTTCGTGACGCTGTTGTTACTGTTTGCATATAAGGCTTTAAGGGTTAAAACAAGAATACATCATACATGGGCTTGTGGCTATCGTACATCTGCAAAAACACAATATACCTCTACTGGATTTTCAGGAGTTATGAGAAGATTTTTTAACTGGCTTTATAATCCAGAGGAACATATTTCTAAGCAAAATTTGGCAGGACATGAAACAAAATTTTCTGATGCCAGTTACAAAGTTCAAATTAAACCACTTTTTGAGATTTCAATCTATCAAAAAAGCAAAAGAATAGTAAACATCATTAGTTATTGGGTTTATCGTTTAGGACATTTTGAACAAACAAGATATCCAGCCATGATTTTCAATCTTTTGCTTTTTGTGTTGTTTAGTTACAGAATTTTGACTAATGATGTCAACTGGGAAAGCCTTATGATAGAGTCGGCTCTTATGATAATGTCAATTAAAATCTTAGTTATAGGAAATAAAAGATAATTATGTTCGAATTTGATACACTCTCTTTAGTATTTGTAGCACTTATTTTACTCGGTGCAATTCCTAATATATTTTATTCAAGCGGGTACCTTCCCCACATTAAACGAAAGATGCATTATCAACTTCACTACTTCGCTTTTATATTTTCTATGCTTGGCGTAGTTGTTAGTGCAAATGCCTTAGTTTTTCTTTTCTTCTGGGAAATAATGAGTTTGACTTCATGGCAGTTAATATTGACAGAAGTTGAAGATAAAAGTACCATAAAAGCTGCACGATTTTATTTTATAATGACTCATTTTGGTTTTGTTTTTTTACTGCTCTTCTTCCTTATTGTTACAGATGGAGAACTTGATATAAGCTTTGTATATATGAAAATTATAGCAACAAATTTCGCCTATCCAACTATGCTCTTTTTCTTTTTACTTTTAGGATTTTTAAGTAAAGCTGGAGCTGTTCCTCTACATGTTTGGCTTCCTTATGCCCATCCTGCTGCACCGTCTCCTGTATCAGCATTGATGAGTGGTGTAATGCTAAAAGTTGCTCTTTATGGGATGTTTCGATTTTTATTTGATGTGCTTTATCCATGGCCACTTGAGTGGGGAATAGTTATTTTAAGTTTAGGTGCACTCTCATCACTTGTGGGTGTTTTATATGCTTTAAGCGAGCATGACATCAAAGCACTTTTAGCCAATCATTCCATAGAAAATATAGGTATTATTCTTATCGGTTTTGGGATGGGAATGATTTTTGATACTTTAGGGCTAACAGTTTTAAGTACATTTTCTTTTATAGCAGCACTTTTTCACATCTTTAACCATATGAGTTTTAAATCTCTTCTATTTATGAGTGCAGGAGCAGTATTGCATCAAACACATACAAAAAATATGGAAAAATATGGTGGGCTAATCAAGGCTATGCCTGTAACTGCTCTTACCTTTTTAATAGCTGCTATATCTATTTCAGCACTGCCTCCTAGTAATGGTTTTTTAAGTGAGTGGATGATTTTTCAATCGATGCTTAGCTCAAGTCATATAGATAATATTTCTCTTAAACTTGCCATTCCTTTTGCTATTTTTGCACTTGCAATGACTGGTGGTTTAGCAATTGCCTGTTTTGTTAAAGCCTATGGCATAACATTTTTAGGGCTCCATCGTAGTACAAATGCAAAACATGCCCATGAGGTGAATTTTCTTATGAAAAGTGGGATGGTTTTAATGGCTTTTGTTGTTATCTCTTTAATGCTTTTTACTCCATTTTATATAGAGTGGTTTGATAAAGTTTTTGTTGGATTAGGGCGTGCATCTGTTTATGCAAAAATATTTCCTGATGGGATATGGCATATGCACTCACTCGGCATCAACGGTGGTATTGTCTCGCCACTTATCCTCCTACTCTCTTTGCTTGGTATTACGACATTAATGATGCTTTCTTATAAAGTTTTTGGTGTCAAAACAAGAGTACACAACTCGTGGGCTTGTGGATACAAAACATCACAAAAAACACAATACACAGCTACAGGATTTGCAGGACCAATTCGACGCTTTTTTAACTGGCTTTATAAACCAAATGAGCATTTTATCAAGCAAACAATTGCTGGGCATGAAACAAAATTTAGCTCTTCACACTATGAAATTCATGTTAAGCCACTCTTTGAGAAAGTTTTTTATGAGAGTGTGGCATATGCAATCAATTTTACAAGTTACTGGGTTTATCGTTTAGCTCATTTTGAACAGACTCGCTATGCTGCTATGATATTTAATATCATGCTGATGGTACTTTTTAGCTACCGAGTTTTTTCTCATGAATTCTCTTGGGCAACTTTTGTTTTAGAATTTATTGTTATGATGATTTCTATTAAAATATTAATAATTGGAGATAAAAAATGATTTTGTATTTACTTAGCATAGTTTTACT